>NZ_BPRG01000087.1:0-9618 GCF_036984265.1 Pseudonocardia sp. D17
GCCGCCGGCGCGGGCCCCGGGCCCGACGGTGCCGCCGGCGCGGGCCCCGGGCCCGACGGTGCCGTCGTCGTCGACTACGTGCAGTGGGACCGACCCGGTACCGACGACCCTGCCGACGAGCAACACGCCATGCTCGTTCGCGCCCGGCTCGACCTCGGCCGCGGCACGGTCGTCCGGACCCCCGCGCACGACCGGCGGGTCGAGTTCCCGCGCATCGACGACCGCGTCCTCGGCCGCCGCCACGACCGGGTCGCGACGATCGCCACCCGACCCGACGACCCGCAGCTCGCCGACACCCTCGTCGTCACCGACCTCGCCGGTGGCCACGACGCGCACTGGCGCGCACCCGAGCTGGCGCTGGGCGAGCCCGTGCACCTCCCCCGCCCCGGCGACCCCGATCCAGGCCACGGCTGGTGGGCCACGCTCGCCGTGGACCGGCGTGAGGACGTCAGCTGGTTCCTCGTGCTGCCCGCCGACGACCCGGCTGCGGGCCCGGTCGCGCGGGTCCGCATCCCCGTCCGTGTTCCGCTCGGCCTGCACGGCGTCTGGCTGCCGTCCAACCGCTGACCTTCTCGTCCGGACCAGGAGGCTTTCGTGAACCCGTCCTACGGACCCGTCTTCATCCCGGCGATCGCGCTCATCGGTGCGCTCGTCCACATCGGGCTGACCCGCCACCGCACACCGGAACGAACCCTGACGATCGCCCTGCTCTGGGGCCTGGTCGTCGCGCTCGGGGTCGGCGAGATCGTCACCGCCGGCTCCCACCTGCTCTTCGGGCCGGCCACCGCCGCCCAGATCGGCTTCCCCGCGGGCAACCCGTTCCAGACGGAGGTCGGCGTCGCCAACCTCTCCTACGGAGTCCTCGGCATCGCCTGCTACTGGCTACGGGGCGGGTTCTGGACCGCCACCGTCCTCGGCTACCTCGTGTACTTCTGGGGCTGCGGGATCGACCACATCTACCAGTACGCCGCGCACGGCAACACCGCTCCGTACAACTGGGGACCGATCGTCCCCATCGTCTTCGGGGTCCCGCTCGTACTCGCGATCCTGCTCGTCGCGCTGCACCGGGTGCGGCGCCGGCCCGACCGGCCGGCCCAGGCGCCGACCGGGCAGGCCGTCCCGTCGGCACCGAGCAGCCCCTGAGCTCGTCGCGGCGAGGTGCCGCGGCTCGCGACGAGACGTGTCGACGCGCCGCCGCCCGGCCGCCTGTGTGCGGCCGGGCGGCGCTGCCCGTCGACGCCCGGGACCTGCGGTGGTGGCAGCCCTGGCCACCGTGCGCCGGGCGCGGCATGCCTCGCAGGCGTGGTCCACCTGTCGGATCGCACCCGATCACCCCATGCTCGGCTCGGCTGCCCCGCGCGGTCGCGCCGGCAACGTCACGATCCCGTCGGGCGCCAGCGCGCTACGGAGCTGGCGCCGCGAGCTGATCGAGAGTTTGCCGAAGACCCTGCGCAGGTGCCACTCGACGGTCCGTGGGCTGAGGAACAGCCGTGCGGCGATCTCGGGGTTCGTCATGCCCTCGCGCACCATCAGCGCGATCTGCCGTTCCTGAGCGGTCAGCTCGTCGCCGGCCGGCACCGCACCGCGTCCCGGGACGGCTGCCCCCACGGCGCGCAGCTCGCGCCGGGTCCGTGCCGCGAACGCCTCCATACCGATCGAGACGAACAGATCGTGCGCGATGCGCAGCTGCGTGCGGGCCTCCGACCGGCGGCCCCGCCGGCGGAGCCATTCCCCGTACACCAGATGGGTGCGAGCGAGGTCCGGTCGGAGGCGGGTTCCGCGGAAGTACTCGACGGCCTCGCGGAACGCGTCCCCACCATCCCCGGCCAGGCCACGCGAGCGGGCCTCGACGCCGAGCCCCCACGGGCCCTGCGAACCCCGGACATGGGCCCGCAGCCGCTCCAGCGCCTCGGCCGTCCCGCGCTCGTCCCCACTGCGCGAGGCCGCCTCGACGAGCTCGGCCAGGGCCCATGCCGAGACGAACAGCTCGGGCATGTCGTCCGCGGCCGCCCGGGCCGCGTCGAGCGCCTCGTCGTAGCGGCCGAGTGCGTTCAGCACGACCGACCGCGCCCAGCGGGCGTACTGGACGGCGGTGCCCTCGCCCTCGGCGGTCGCCTCGGCGATGGTCGCGTCGACCAGCGGCAGTGCCTCGCTCTCCCGGCCGCGCAGCGCGGCAAGCACGAGAGCGCCGTAGTGGGCGACGTGCGTGCCCGTCGCCTCTCGGACCGCGTCCGCCTCCGCCTCGAGCGACGTCGCCGTACCGAAGTCGCCGGCGAGCGCCGCAACCTGCTCGAGCACGTTGACGCCGACGGCGAGGACCGCCAGGGCCCCGGCTTGGCGCGCGACGTCCACCTGGCGCAGCGCGGTGGCCAGACACAACTCGAAGTCCCACGCGCTCGCAGCCGCCGCCGTGGCCAACCATCCCCAGCGAAGGACCTCCTCGCCGGTGACTTCGTCCGCGGCGAACGCGCTCGCGGCGCGCTCGAGCATCGGGACCGCGGTGTCTCGCCCGTCGGTGAACAGCAGCGCCAGCGCGTCGAGGAGCAGGTCGCCCGCCCTCACCGGCCCCTCCGGACGCGGCGCGGCGGCAGCTGCGGCGGAGACCTCGTGCAGGTCCCCCGCCGTGGCCGAGCTGCCGGCGAACAGGGCCGCGCTCCACGCGTCGAGGTAGGTGTCCCTCGCGAGCCGGGCGTCGAGCGGCTCCAGGGTCCGAGCGGCGCGCAGGAGCAGTGGTGGGGCGTCACTGCCGTGCCGCTGCGCGAACGCAGCCTCCGCCCGCAGGAGGTCGATGCGAGCCCGAGCGAACTCGTCGAGTTCGGCGGTCTCGGCCAGGGCGAGCAGCTCCAGCGCCGGCCCGAAGGCCCCCGCCGCCACGCTCGCCCGGGCGGCGGACAGGGCGCGGTCGGTGCGGCGCGCCGGGTCCGCCGTCAGTTCGACGGCACGCTGCAGGAAGGCGGCCGCGGCCGTGAGGCCACCCCGGGCCTGGGCCCGGTCGGCCGAATGCTCGAGCTCTGCGGCCACGGCGTCGTCGGGTTCGATCGCGGCCGATGCGAGATGCCACGCGCGGCGGTCGGGATCGGTCCGTGCGTCGGTCACCGCCGCCAGTGCCGAGTGGACCGCTCGGCGGTCGGCCGGGTCCGCGGCCCGGTACACCGCCGACCGGACGAGCGGGTGGCGGAACGTGACCCGGGCGTCGACGGTCAGCAGGCCGTCGGTGCCGTTCGCCATCGCCCGCGCCTGCGTCATCCCGAGGAGCTCCACGGCTCGCCGCACGAGGGTGGGATCTCCGGTCGGTTCGGCCGCGGCGACCAGCAGCAACCGTCGGGAGTCGGCGGGCAGCGACTCGACCCGGGACAGGAAGCTCTCCTCGATGTGCCCGGGGAGGGCACCCGCCTGCAGCAGGCCGAACCCGCCCGCCATCTGGGTCACCGTCAGCCCGCGCGGAAGCTCGAGGAGGGCCAGTGGGTTGCCGTCGCTCTCCGCGACGATCCGGTCCCGAACGTGCTCGTCCAGTGGTGCGGGACTTGCGGACTCCAGAAGGGCGCGGGAGTCGGGGGCGGACAAACCGGTGATCTCGACCTCCGGCAGTCCGCGCAGCTCGTGCCCAGGTCTGCGGGTCCCGAAGAGGACCACGATCCGCTCCGCCAGCAGCCGTCGTGCGACGAAGCCGAGCACCTGTGCCGAGGCCCGGTCCAGCCACTGCGCGTCGTCGACCACGCACAGCACGGGACGTTCCTCCGCGGCGTCGGACATCAGGCTCAGCACCGCCAGGCCCACGAGGAAACGATCCGGCGCCGGCCCCGCACGGACCCCGAACACCGTCTGGAGGGCTGCACACTGCGGGCCCGGGAGCCGTTGCAGGCGGTCCAGCAGGGGCATGCACAGCTGGTGCAGGGCGGCGAACGCCAGCTCCATCTCCGACTCCACACCGGCGGCCCGCAGCACACGCATGTCGTCCGCGGACCGCGCCACGTGCTCGAGGAGCGCGGACTTCCCGACCCCGGCCGCGCCGGCGACCACGAGCACGCGGCTGTCGCCCTCTCGCGCGGCGGCGACCGACCGGTCCAGGGTGGCGATCTCCTCCCGCCGGCCGAGCAGTGCACCGTCCGGCCACGGGCCGACGCCCTTCCGTCGTTGCCGCGCCATCGTCCGCCCTCTGCCGGGTGCCGGTGCTCTCGGCGACGGACCGGGCCGGCCTGCCGCCGGTCGCGTCGAAGGGCAGCCAGCTTATAGCCGCACGCGAAATGCGCCTATAGGCGAGAGGGGCAACATCCGCGGCCGATCAGCGGAGCTGCTGGCCTCCGTCGACGTCGTACACCGCTCCGGTGAGCGCGGAGTTCACCATGAGGTGCACGGCGAGCGCGGCGACGTCGTCGCCGGTGACGACCCGGCGGATGGGCAGGGACGCCCGGAGCTGCGCCCGGCGCGCGTCGAGCTCGTCGCCGAGCAGCGACGCCGAGAGGGGTGTGTCCACGAAGCCGGCCGCGACGAGGTTGACCCGGACCGGCGCCAGCTCGACGGCGAGAGCAGCGACGAGGGCGGGCAGCCCGACGGTCAGCAGCGCGGTGACGGCGAGACCGGCTGCGGGTCGTCGGCCACCGGTCCCACCCATCAGCAGCAGCGTGCCGCCGGGACGGACCGTCCGGGCGGACTGCCGGGCGACCTCGAGGACGAGGCGGACGTGGTCGCCGACGTGGCGGGCCGCGTCGGAGATGTCCATCTCGGCCAGCGGCGCGTAGTACGGGCTCCCGGCCGTGACCATGACGTGGTCGACCTGTGTCGGAAGACCGTCGAAGAAGGTCCGGAGCCGGTCCGGATCGTGAGCGTCGAACGCCGCGTACCGGCGGGCGCCGAGATCGTCGGCGGCACGGTGGAGCTGGTCCGGGTCCCGCGCGGTGAGCACGACGTCGGCGCCCTCGGCGCGGGCGGCCCGGGCCGTCGACAGCCCGATCCCCGAGCTCCCTCCGATGACGACGACGGTCTGCCCGACCAGGCCGGGCTCGCGCCGCGTCGTCGCGTCGTTGCTGAGTGCGGTCATGACTTCCTCCCATTCAGGCGGGGACGGAGACGCCCGGTCAGCAGGCCTCCGGCTCGTTCGACAACGGTCGCCTCGTGGCGGTGGCGCCGGGGGCCGCGGCAGCATGTGGTGACGACGATCCGGACGGTGAGGAACCTGCGGCACCGTTCCACGTGGACCACCGGACCGAGGGGCGCGCCGCACACCGAGCAGGGTGCGAGTTCCACGAGCACCTCGTAGAGGGCCGCGGCGACGTCGAGATCGTCGGAGCCGATGCCCCGGTTCGCCGCGGGCGGACCGTCGGTTCCCCATGACGCCGTCGGATCCGCGGGCGGGGACCACCAACAGGGCAGCAACCACTCCATCCGTCAGCTCCCTGCCGCCGTACCGACGGTTCGCCCGACCTCGCTGATCTGCACATCCAGCCCACGAAGCGCCTGGAAGACCGCTTCGGAGAAGGTCGGGAACGGCTGGATGACGTCGAGCAGGACCGGCAGCGGAGTGCGTCCGCGGATCGCCAGGGTCACCTGCTGGAGCCACTCTCCCGCCTCCGGCCCCAGGGCGTGGGCGCCGGTGAGCCGGACGCCGTCCGAGACCAGCGTCAGGAATCCCGGCCGGCTGTCGTACTCGCGCGTGTAGGTGGACGTTCGCGGGATCCCGGCGAGTCCGACGGTCGTCGTGAAGGGCCCATCGGCCTCGCCGACCGAGGCGGCCTGCGGATCGCAGAAGATCACCCTCGGGACGGCCTCGTAGTGCGCCTCGCGGGGGTGACCCAGGATGTTGGACGCCGCGATCCGGCCCTGGTATTCGCCCACGTGGGTCAGCTGCCACAGCCCGGTCACGTCTCCGATCGCCCACAGGCCCGGCCCGACCGCCATTCGCGCGTCGACCGTGATCCCGCGGGGATCGACGGGCACCCCGACCGTCTCGAGTCCGATGTCCGCGACCCGTGGTCGCCTCCCGGTCGCGACGAGGAGACGCTCGCCCCGGACCTCGGACCCGTCCGCGAACGCGAGCACGCACTCGGCGCCGTCCCGACGGGCGGCCGTGGGCGCGGCTCCGAGTCGGAGCTCGACGCCGTCGGCCCGCAGGGCGTCGGCGACACCCTCGCCGAGGGGGCGCGGCTCCCGCGGCAACAGGTGGTCACCTCGCTCGACGATCGTCACCGCGGCCCCGAGCCGCCCGACCGCCTGGGCCATCTCGACGCCGATGGGGCCTCCGCCGAGCACGAGGAGCCGGTCGGGGACCTCGGTGAGCCCGGTGACCTCGCGGTCGGTCCACAGCCCGGGCAGCTCGCGCAGACCGGGGACGGGCGGGATCGCCGGATCGGAACCGGTGGCGATGACCACGTGCTCCGCGGTGTGGGTCGTGCCCCCGACGACGACCGCGCCCGGGCCGGCGATCCGGCCGACCCCCCGGAGCACCTCGATCCCGGCGTCGCGCGCCCATCGGACCTGCCCGGCATCGTCGTAGCCGGAGACCATGAAGTCGCGCCAGGCCAGTGCCGACGCCACGTCGACGGTCCCGCTCATCGCCTCTCGGGCACCAGGCACGGTGCGGGCCGCCGCCAGCACCTCGCCCGGGCGCAACAGGGTCTTGGACGGGATGCAACCCCAGTAGGAGCACTCCCCACCGAGCAGCTCGCGCTCGACGACGGCGACCCGCAGGCCGCCCGCCGCGAGGGCCGCGGCACAGTGCTCACCGGGCGCCCCACCACCGAGGACGACGACGTCGTGGTCCGTGCCGGTCACCGGGTCTCCCCGAGCGCTGCCGCCAGGGCCGCCGACGCGTCCCGATAGGCCTCCTCGGGCGCCCGTCCCAGCTCGCGGGCACGGATGAAGACCGCGTACCAGTCGGACCAGTGATGCGGTGGGGCCGTCGGTTCGTAACGGCCGTGCTGCTCCTCGGCCTCGCGCAGGAGCCCGGCCAGGACGGTCGTGTCCATCAGCCGCGGCCCGGCAGCCGGCTCGTGATCTCCTGCACGATCCAGCCGTTCCCGTCCGGGTCGTCGAAAGTCACGAACGACGCGTAGGTCTCCCGCCCGGGGCTCGCCCCGGGTTCGCGGCCGGGTGCACCGACGGGTCGGAACCGCGCTCCGAGCCGAGACTCGTGGAAGACCTCGCTGACCTCGGCACCACGTTGCGCAAGCTCGGTCCGGGCGGCCTCGACGTCGTCGACGACGAGGTACAGGCCGCGCATCGAACCGGGCGGCGCCGTAGTGACGCCGACCCCGAACTGGATCGACGCCGCCGAGCCGGGCGGGGTCAGCTGAACGATCCGGAAGTCGTCGTCCGCGACGAAATCCGCATCCTCCCGCCACCCCAGTGACTTGTAGAACTGCTTGGCCCGCTCGGTATCCGAGACGGGCAGTGCGACGACCTCGACTCGCATGTCCACGCCGGTGCTCCTCGTCCGCGACGGTGCCGGCACGCCGATCGCGCCGGCAACGAGCACCCTGCCGCGGTCCCGGCGCCGCCGACCCCGTGAGAAACCCTGGACCAGTGCCTGGCGACGGGGCGACCAGTGGGCCTCGGGCTGGTCCGGCCCGGCTCCTGCGGGGACCATCCGACGACGAGGAGCGTCTGATGCGCATCGACATCCGGGCCTGCGGAACCTTCCCGGACCACGCACTGCCCGACCACACCGAAACGGCGCGCAGGCTCAGCGTGCAGCCCTCGGTCGTCGACCCCCGGCGCGAGCCGAGGTCCGTGTTCGCCGCGACCCGGCAGGGCTGGGACCCCGGCAGCCCCCGTCTGTGCGAGCGCCGGGACGCCGGCGACCTGGCACCCTTCCACGGATGGGACAAGCGGTGACGCTCGCGACGTTGATCTCGGTGAACGTCGGCCTGCCGAAGGAGGTGCGTTGGCGGGACGAGACCGTCCGCACCGGAATCTGGAAGGAACCCGTCGACGGCCCCGCGATGGTTCACCGGCTCAACATCGACGGGGACGGCCAGGGCGATCTCGCGGGCCACGGCGGCGAGCAGCGCGCCGTGCTCGTCTACCAGACCCAGGCCCTCGCCCACTGGGCGGAGCACCTCGGACGACACGACCTCGAACCCGGCTGCTTCGGCGAGAACCTCACCGTCGACGGCCTACCCGACAGCGCGGTCCGGATCGGCGACCGGTACCGGATCGGCGAGGCCGAGTTCGAGGTCACGCAGCCGCGGGTGACCTGCTATCGCCTCGGTATGCGACTCGACGAGCCCGATCTCCCGGCGCTGCTGGTCGCCCACCACCGCCCCGGCTTCTACATGCGCGTCCTCACCGAGGGCCGCATCCGAGCCGGGGACAGTATCCTGCGCACCAGGACCGGAACGGTGAGCGTCGCCGACACGGATGCGCTGCTCTACCTACCCGGCCGCGACCGCGCCACGCTCCGGCTCGCTGCGGACACGCCCGCGCTGAGCCCCGGCTGGCGAGGCTCCTTCCTCGACATGCTCGCCGAGCCCGACCCGCCGCCGCGCCCGGCCTGGCCCGGGTTCCGGCAGCTGCGGGTCACCGACGTACGCCCCGAGAGCCCGACCGTGACCTCGCTGCGCCTGGCCTCCCCCGACGGCACCCCCCTGCCACCGGCCCGTCCCGGACAGTTCCTCACGCTCAGGGTCCCGACGGCCGGGTCGCCCGTCCGGAGCTATTCGCTGTCCGCCGCCCCTGGGATCGGCACCTACCGGATCAGCGTGAAGCACGAGCCGGACGGCCTCGCCAGCGGCTACCTGACGACGGCAGTCCGGCCTGGCGCGATGCTCGACGCGGCCGCGCCCCGCGGCGACTTCACGCTCGACGACGACACCACGCCCGTCCTGCTCCTGTCGGCAGGTATCGGGGTCACGCCGGTGCTCGCGATGCTGCATTCACTCATCGAGAGCCCGAACCCGCGGGAGGTCTGGTGGATCCACGGCGCACACAGCCCGGACGAACAACCGTTGGCCGCGGAGGCGCACACCCTGCTGGCCGCGCTGCCACGAGCCCGCGAACACATCTTCTACAGCACCGGCGCCCCTGACCAGGTGCCCGGCGTCCACGCGGGTCGCCTCACCCAGGACGCGCTGGCCGCGCTCCGTCTCCCCGTCGATGCCGAGGCCTACCTCTGCGGACCCGACTCATTCATGACCGACGTGCGTGCCGCACTCATCGCGGTGGGACTGGCTGCCGGGAACATCCGGACCGAGCGGTTCGGCGCGCTGCCCCCGGTCAACCCCGGGGTCGTCGAGCGGGCCCGACCCGCACCGCACCCGCCCACGGGGACACCGGGGACCGGGCCGCTCGTCACCTTCGCCCGCAGCGGCCTCTCGGTGCCTTTCGAGCCCGGCCTCCACAGCGTCCTCGACCTCGCGGACGCCTGTGATGTGCCGACCCGGTGGAGCTGCCGGGCCGGCGTCTGCCACACCTGCATCACCGGCCTGCTGTCCGGCGAGATCGGCTACTCCCCCGACCCCCTCGATCCCCCACCCACGGGCCAGGTGCTCCTCTGCTGCGCTCGCCCGCGGACGGACGTCGTGCTGGACATCTAGACGAGTAAGTCCTAACGGCGTGCCGGCCCGGGACGTGACAGGAGGGTGTTGAAGATCAGTTTGTGACGACCGACCTCAACACCCTCCT
>NZ_BPRG01000088.1:0-9360 GCF_036984265.1 Pseudonocardia sp. D17
CGGAGTCGCTGATCGCGTCACACATCTTGTCCGGGTGTCCCTCGGTCACCGATTCGCTGGTGAAGAGCCGTCGGGCCGGGTTCGTCACGCGTGTTCTCCGTCCAGTCACGTCCTGCCAGTCACGTCCTGCTGGCGGGGCCGAGCGTAGTCGACCCGTCCGACGGTCCGGTCGCGCCTGACCAGGGCGTCGGCGCGCGCTCGCCCGGTCACACCGTGTAGTCGACAGTGCGGACGCGCCGGACGTCGTTCACCGCTTCCGGTGATGTGTGCGCCGATGGCGAATCGGTCAGCACGGCACTCGTTGAGCCTCGTGACGCATCCACCCAACGGAGGTACCCCCCAGATGAACGCGTTGCAACGTCGAGGCCGCCTGGTCGCGATCGTCGGCGGTGTCGTCGCGGCAGGCGCGACCACCGTCCTGGTCCTCGTCGGCACGGCTTCCGCGGCCGAGCAGGGCCGCTGCACCGACAACGTCAACGTCCGCTCGCAGCCGAGCGCGACCGCCTCCGTCGTCACGGTCTGCAAGCGTGGCACCGACGTCACGCTGGGCGAGCACCGCAACGGCTTCGTGCAGCTCACGAACCTCAACGGCTGGGCCTCGGAGCAGTTCGTGTCGAGCAACCCGAGCCGCAGCAGCTCGACGTCGACGACCAAGAAGTCCTCGACCGCCCCGACGACCTCGGGCACGGCCCGCGGCGAGCAGGCCCGCCCGACGACGGCGGCACCCGCCACCACGACGTCGTCGCAGCAGCGCAGCGCCCCGTCGGCGTCGAGCACCACCAAGGCCCCGACGACGACGAAGGCGCCGACCACCACCCAGGCCCCGGCCACGAGCAGCGCACAGCCGGCCGCGCAGCCCGCCGACGCCCAGGGCGGCGGCCAGGGCGGCAACGACTCGGGCTCGGACGACACGCCGACCCGCGCCCCCGGCCTGCTCCGCTGAGCACACCGCCACGGCTCCTCGGGGGGCCAGGGGCGTCTGACGGATCACCCGCGCGGTCTCGGCGCCCGGACGGGCAGTGGCCGCGTTGTCGCCGGGCCCGAACACGCCCGGTGTGCCGACCCGCTCCGCCTGGCCACGAACCGCCCGGATCACCGAGCCCGTCGACGGCGATCCGTCGAACACCTCCTCGTGGCCCCACGACACGACGGCCCGTCCGCGGTTCCGCGGACGGGCCGTCGTCGTGTGCGGGCCGGGCGCTCAGCCGGAGGCGGGTTTCAGCAGCGCCGCGGCGGCGTCCCACACCCGCGAGGCCAGCAGTGCCTTCGAACCCGACGCCAGCTCGGTCTCGGTGCCGTCGGCGGCCAGCAGCCACCCCGCGTTGTCGGCGACCTCGAAGGCCTTGCCGTCGCCGACGGCGTTGACGACGAGCAGGTCGCAGCCCTTGCGCCGCAGCTTGGCCCGGCCGTGGTGCAGCGCGTCGCCGCTCTCGTCGCCGGTCTCGGCCGCGAACCCGACGACGACCTGACCGGGCCGCCGCGCCGCGACGAGCTCGACGAGGATGTCGGCGTTGGTGGCCAGCCGCAGCGGGTCGGGCTCGGCGCCGGTCTTCTTGATCTTGCTGACGACGAGCGTCGCCGGCCGGAAGTCGGCCACCGCGGCGGACATCACGACGATGTCGGCGTCGGCCGCCGCGTCGTGCATCGCGACGCGCATCTGCTCGGCGGTCCCGACCCGGACCACCTGCACCGCCGCCGGATCGGCCAGCTCCGCCGTCGACGCCGCGACGAGCGTGACGTGCGCACCGCGCTGCGCGGCCACCCGGGCCAGCGCGTAGCCCTGTCGGCCCGACGACCGGTTGCCGAGGAACCGGACCGGGTCGAGCGGCTCGCGGGTGCCCCCGGCGGACACGACGACGCGGCGACCCTCCAGGTCGCGCGGCAGCGCGTCGGGACGTTCGAGCAGCAGCCGGGCCAGCTCGGCGATCTCGGCCGGGTCGGGCAGCCGGCCGGGGCCGGTGTCCTTCCCGGTCAACCGGCCCGACGCGGGCTCGAGCACGACGGCACCGCGCGCACGCAGGACGGCGACGTTGTCGCGGGTCGCGGGGTGCTCCCACATCTCGGTGTGCATCGCGGGGGCGAACAGCACCGGGCAGCGCGCGGTGAGCAGGGCGGCGGTCAGCAGGTCGTCGGCGCGGCCGTGCGCGGCGCGGGCCAGCAGGTCGGCCGTGGCGGGCGCGACGACGACGAGGTCGGCTTCCTGGCCCAGCCGGACGTGCGCGACCGACGGCACGTCGTGGAAGACGCCGGTGTGGACGGGTTGCCCTGAGAGCGCCTCGAAGGTCGCGGCCCCGACGAACTCGAGCGCCGCCGCCGTCGGCAGCACCCGGACGGAGTGGCCGGACTCGGTGAAGCGGCGCAGCAGCTCCGCGCTCTTGTAGGCGGCGATGCCGCCGGCGACCCCGAGCAGGACGCGGGGCGCGCCCACGGGCTACTCGCCCTCGGTGTGCTCGAGCAGGCCGCTCTGGATCTCGCGCATGGCGATCGACAGCGGCTTCTCGCGCGGGCCCGGCTCGACCAGCGGGCCGACGTACTCCAGCAGGCCCTCGCCGAGCTGGGAGTAGTAGTCGTTGATCTGGCGCGCCCGCTTGGCGGCGTAGATCACCAGCGCGTACTTCGACGACACCTGGCCGAGCAGGTCGTCGATGGGCGGGTTGGTGATTCCCTCGGGCGTGGAACCGGCGACAGCACCGGTCAGAGGCATGCTCACTGAAAGGACTCCTGCGGGGAGAGATCGTCGTCACTGCCGCGGGCCCCGCCCCGTGGCGGCGTGCGGCTGACCGCCAACTGTACCAACCGGTCGACGACGCGCCGCACGTCGTCGTTGACGACCACGACGTCGAACTCGTCGCGGGCGGCGAGCTCCTCGCGGGCGGTCTCCAGCCGGCGGGCCAGCTGCGCGGCCGACTCGGTCCCGCGGCTGCCGAGCCGGCGCGCCAGCTCGTCGAACGACGGGGGGTCGAGGAAGACGGTCACCGCCTCCGGCACGGCCTTCTTGACCGCCCGGGCCCCCTGCAGGTCGACCTCGACGAGGACCGGCCTGCCCTCGGCGCGGGCCCGCTCGACCTCGGCCGCCGGCGTGCCCGAGCGCTGGAGGCCGCCGTGGATCTCGGCCCACTCCAGCAGCTCGCCGCGCTCGATGAGACCGTCGAACTCCGCAGGGGAGACGAACCGGTAGTCCCGGCCGTCGACCTCGCCCACGCGCGGGGCCCGCGTCGTCGCCGAGACGCTGAAGTGCAGCTCGGGGAGCCGCTCGCGCAGCTGCGCGACCACACTGCTCTTCCCGACCCCCGAGGGGCCGGCCAACACGATCAGCCGGCCTCTCGGGGAATGTTCAGCCCCACCGGCGGGTTCGGGGGCGCCGTTCACGCCACGTCCTCACTCGCTCGCGGGCGGCGGTGCCGCCCCGGTTCCGCTCGCGGCCGCAGGCCGCCCCGTCTCACCCCGCCGCCGGGTGACACCACGGACGGGGGTCGGCACGGCGGCGGGCGCCGTCGGTCAGCCCTCGAACTCGGTGAGCAGCGCCTTGCGCTGACGGTCGCCCAGGCCGCGCAGCCGGCGGCTCGTGGCGATCTCCAGGCGCTCCATGATTTGCGCAGCACGCACCTTGCCGACACCCGGCATCGCCTCGAGGAGGGCCGAGACCTTCATCTTGCCGAGGACGTCGTCGGTGTCGGACTGCGCGAGCACCTCCTTGAGCGTCGTCCCGCCTCGCTTGAGCCGGTCCTTCAGCTCTGCCCGGGCCCGGCGCGCGGCGGCCGCCTTCTCCAACGCGGCAGCGCGCTGTTCCTCGGTCAGCTGGGGAAGGGCCACGATCTCCTCCGTCTTTCGGTCGTGCACATCGCTGGTGGGATGTCCGGCGGGCCCGGTGCGGACCCGTCGTCGATCAGCCTCCCCGCGGGGCTACCCGCTGGGACTCGAACGAACGTACTCACGACCCTTCCGGGGCCGCCAACGGGGGTCACACCAGGCGCTTTACGCTCGGCTACCCCCAAAGGGTGATACCACGAACGGGGCCGTCCGGCGGCGATCGACCCGGCCGTTCGGCGATCCGACCCCACCGCGTGGCTCACATGCGACGCACGTCACGCCCGGCCCCGCCACCGCAGGTCCGGTCCGCGGCGCCGGCGGCAGCGGCTCAACCCGCGTGGAGGGCGCGCAGCGCGGCGGGTGTGAGGTCCTCCTTGCGGATGTAGGCGGCCGCACCGCAGTCGGCGGCGTCGGCGGGCAAATCGTCGACCGTGTACGTGGACAGCAGCACCACCGTCGTGTCCGGGGCCCGGGCCAGGAGCCGCCGGGTGGCCTCGATCCCGTTGATCCCCGGCAGGTTGATGTCCATCAGGACCACGCCCGGGCGAACGCGTTCGGCCTGGTCGAGGGCGTCCTCCCCGCTCCCGGCCTCCGCCGCGACCCGCCAGCCCCCGACCAGGCCCACCACCGTGCGGGCCACCATCCGGAACGGCCGCTGATCGTCGACGATCAGTACGTCCACCACCCGGCCTCCTTCGTCACCGTCACGTCCCATGATCGGTCCAGTGACCGCGCCCGGCGAGGGTGCTAGTACCACCTACCCGTGTCGACCTACTCGTGTCGACGCGGACGTCCGGCGACGCGCCCCCGGGCCGTCAGCCGGCCGCCGCGCGCGCCGCCGCCAGCTCGTCGCGCAGCGACTCCGCCGCGCCGCGCAGGGCCGCCGGTTCGGGCCCGGCCCGCAGCACCGACCGCGACGCCGTGGGCAGGACGAGGCCCGACAGGCCTGCGAACCGGTCGGCCACGTCGGCCGGGCCGGCGCCCTGCGCACCCAGCCCCGGCGCCAGCACGGCACCGCGCAGCGCCGAGAGGTCGAGTCCGTGGTCGTGCGTCGCGCCGATGACGACGCCCACATCGCCGAGCGGGCCGTCGGCTGCGCCCGCGGCGGCGTTGGCGGCGGCCGCACCGTCGACGATCCCCTGTGCCACGCTGCGACCGGCCCAGTCGGCGAGCTGGACCGGGCCGCCCTCCGGGTTGGAGGTGCGGGCCAGCACGAACACGCCGCGCCCGGCCTCGCGGGCCGCGCCCAGCGCGGGTGCGAGCGACCCGAACCCCAGGTACGGCGAGAGCGTCACCGCGTCGGCCCCGAGCGGGGCGCCGACGCCCAGGTAGGCGTCGGCGTAGCCGTCCATGGTCGACCCGATGTCGCCGCGCTTGACGTCGAGCAGGGTCAGCGTGGGCGAGCCGGCGAAACCGGCGAGCAGCCGCTCGAGCACCGCGACGCCCGCCGAGCCGTGCCGTTCGAAGAACGCCGACTGCGGCTTGACGACCGCCACCGCTCCGGCGAACGCCGCCAGGCAGCCGTCGCAGAACCGGGCGAGGCCGTCGACGTCGTCGGTCAGCCCCCACTCGGCCAGCAGCGAGGGGTGCGGGTCGATCCCGACGCACAGCGTGCCGAGGGCGTCCGTGGTGCGGACGAGCCGGGCCCCGAACCCGTCGTCGCCGAACCCGTCGTCGCCGAACCCGTCCGGCCCGTCCGGAGCCGCGCTCATCGGGCCGCCTCCGCCCTGGCCAGCGCCGCGTGAGCGTCCTGCAGCGACCGCACCCCGATGCTCCCCGTCTTCATCGCCTCGATCCCCTGCACCGCGGCTGCCGCGCCCTGCACCGTGGTGATGCACGGGACGCCGCGGGTGACCGCGGCCGCGCGGATCTCGTAGCCGTCCACGCGCGGCCCGACGTTGCCGTAGGGCGTGTTGACGATGACGTCGACATCCCCGGCGAGGATGCGGTCGACGATCGTCGCGCCCTCCTTGCGGTCGGACCACTTCCGCACCTCGGTCACCGCGATCCCGTGCCGGCGCAGGATCTCCGCCGTGCCGTCGGTCGCGAGGATCTCGAAGCCGAGGTCGGCGAGCCGGCGGATCGGGAACACCATGGCGCGCTTGTCGCGGTCGGCGACGGAGACGAACACCGTGCCCGACGTCGGCAGCGGCCCGTAGGCGGCCGCCTGCGACTTCGCGAACGCCGGCCCGAACGCGGCGTCGATGCCCATGACCTCGCCGGTCGACTTCATCTCCGGGCCCAGCAGCGGGTCGACCCCCTGGCCGGTCGGCGTGCGGAACCGGTTGAACGGCAGCACGGCCTCCTTGACCGCGACCGGGACCGACGCCGGCGTCGTCGCCCCGTCGGAGGTCGTGGGCAGCATGCCCTCGGCCCGCAGGTCGGCGACGGTGGCGCCCAGCATGATCCGGGCGGCCGCCTTGGCCAGCGGGACGGCCGTCGCCTTCGAGACGAACGGCACCGTCCGCGACGCGCGCGGGTTGGCCTCCAGCACGTAGAGCGTGTCGCCGTGCAGCGCGTACTGCACGTTGAGCAGCCCCCGCACCCCGACGCCGCGCGCGATGGCCTCCGTGGACCGGCGGACGGTCTCCAGCACGCTGCGCCCCAGGGTGATCGGCGGCAACGTGCACGAGGAGTCGCCGGAGTGCACCCCGGCCTCCTCGATGTGCTCCATGACCCCGCCGAGGTAGAGCTCGGTGCCGTCGAAGAGGGCGTCGACGTCGATCTCGACGGCGTCGTCGAGGAACCGGTCGACGAGCACCGGCCGCGTCGGGCTGATCTCGGTGGCGCGGGCGATGTAGCCGGCGAGGGTCTCCTCGTCGTAGACGATCTCCATGCCCCGCCCGCCGAGCACGTACGAGGGCCGGACGAGCACCGGGTAGCCGATGCGGGTCGCGATGTCGCGGGCCTGCTCGAACGAGGTCGCGGTGCCGAACGCCGGCGCCGGCAGCCCGGCCCGGCGCAGCACCTCGCCGAACTCGCCGCGGTTCTCGGCGAGGTCGATCGCGTCGGCCGGGGTCCCGACGACCGGCACGCCCGCGGCGGTGAGCCGCTGGGCGAGCCCGAGCGGGGTCTGGCCGCCGAGCTGCACGATCACGCCCGCCACGGTCCCCGACGCCTGCTCGGCGTGCACGACCTCCAGGACGTCCTCGAAGGTCAGCGGCTCGAAGTAGAGCCGGTCCGCGGTGTCGTAGTCCGTCGAGACGGTCTCGGGGTTGCAGTTGATCATGACCGTCTCGAACCCGGCGTCGCGCAGCGCCATCACCGCGTGCACGCACGAGTAGTCGAACTCGATGCCCTGCCCGATGCGGTTGGGGCCGGAGCCGAGGATGATCACCTTCGGCCTGCCGGTCTGCGCGGTGACCTCGGACTCGGCCGACGGGTCGGTCTCGTAGGCGCTGTAGTGGTAGGGCGTGCGCGCCGCGAACTCCGCCGCGCAGGTGTCGACGGTCTTGTAGACCGGCCTGATGCCGAGCCGGTGGCGCAGCGCCCGCACGCCGTCCTCGCCCGCGAACTCCGGGCGCACCGACGCGATCTGGCGGTCCGAGAGGCCGGCCCGCTTCGCCCTGCGCAGCAACGCCTCGTCGAGCACGGGCGTGTCCGCGATCTCGGCACGCAACTCGACCAGTGCCGCGACCTGGTCGACGAACCACGGGTCGATGCCCGACCGCGCGGCGACGTCGTCGACGGTCGCCCCCTGCCGCAGCGCCCGCTCGACGGCGTAGATGCGCCCGTCGGTCGGGGTGGCGACGTCGGGCGCACCCTCGGGGTCGGGGCGGGTCCAGAAGCCGACGTCGGGGGTCTCCATCGAGCGCAGGGCCTTGCCCAGCGCCTCCTGGAACGACCGGCCCAGCGCCATCGCCTCGCCGACGCTCTTCATCGTCGTCGTCAGCGAGGTGTCCGATCCCGGGAACTTCTCGAACGCGAACCGCGGGACCTTGACCACGACGTAGTCGAGCGTGGGCTCGAAGGCCGCCGGGGTCTCGCCGGTGATGTCGTTGCGGATCTCGTCGAGGGTGTAGCCGACGGCGAGCTTCGCGGCGATCTTCGCGATCGGGAAGCCGGTGGCCTTCGACGCCAGCGCCGACGACCGCGACACCCGCGGGTTCATCTCGATGACCACGAGCCGCCCGGTGCGCGGGTCGACCGCGAACTGGATGTTGCAGCCGCCGGTGTCGACGCCGACGGCCCGCAGCACGGCGATGCCGACGTCGCGCATCGTCTGGTACTCGCGGTCGGTCAGGGTCATCGCGGGCGCGACGGTGATCGAGTCGCCCGTGTGCACGCCCATCGGGTCGAGGTTCTCGATCGAGCAGACGACCACGACGTTGTCCGCGTGGTCGCGCATGAGCTCGAGCTCGTACTCCTTCCAGCCGAGGACGGACTCCTCGATGAGCACCTCGGTGACCGGGGAGGCGGCGAGGCCGGCCCCGGCGAGGCGGTCCAGGTCCTCGGGGGTGTGGGCCATGCCCGAGCCGAGCCCGCCCATGGTGAACGACGGCCGGATCACGACGGGCAGACCGAGCTCCGCGACCGCGGCCCGGACCTCGTCCATCGAGTGGCACACCGCGCTGCGCGGGACGTCGCCGCCGACGGACTGCACGATCTCCTTGAACTTCAGCCGGTCCTCGCCGCGCTGGATCGCCTCGACGTCGGCCCCGATCAGCTCGACGCCGTACCGCTCCAGGACCCCGTTGTCGTGCAACGCGATCGCGGTGTTGAGCGCGGTCTGGCCGCCCAGGGTCGCGAGCAGCGCGTCGGGTCGCTCGGCGGCGATGACGAGCTCGACGAACTCGGGGGTGATCGGCTCGACGTAGGTGGCGTCGGCGATCTCGGGATCGGTCATGATCGTCGCCGGGTTGGAGTTGACCAGCGAGACGCGCAGGCCCTCCGACCGCAGCACCCGGCACGCCTGCGTGCCGGAGTAGTCGAACTCGCAGGCCTGGCCGATGACGATCGGCCCCGAGCCGATCACCATCACGCTGCGGATGTCGTCGCGGCGGGGCATCAGACCTCCCCCCCGTCGTGCGGCTCGATGAGCCGGTGCCGGCCGCCCTGTTCCTCGGACCCGGCCTCGCCGATCTCCTCGGGGTCGTCCGCCACGTCCTCCGCCGCCCCGGTGTGGGGGTGCTGGGTGGCCGCCGGGGCGACCCGCGGCAGCACGGTCGTCTCGTCGATGCTCGCGGCCACGTGCACCGTCTGCGGTAGTGCGATCGTCGGGTCGCCGTCAGGTCTCGGATGCGGCGGCAGCGATGGCTCCGGTGGCAGCGGTGGCTCCGGTGGCACGGCCGGCTCGATCTCGTCGGGTACCCGGTCGGCGGCCGGCTCGCGCGGCGGGACGAGGGTGCCCTCGTGCGACTGCGCCGCAACGGGTTCCGCAGCAGGCCCCCGGCCCGGCCCCGCGGCCGGCCCGGCCTCGGGCGCGGGCGCGTCCGTCCCGAGCGCGGCCTGGTCCGGGCCCGACTCCACACCGTCGCCCACGGGTGCGGCGCTGTCGGACACGGGCGCCGCGTCGTCGTGCACGGGTGCCACGTCGTCGGACACGGGCGC
>NZ_BPRG01000088.1:9503-91072 GCF_036984265.1 Pseudonocardia sp. D17
CAGCCGGGGCGCCGGGTGCGCGGCCATGAGGTCGACGAACCGGTCGAACAGGTCCGCCGCGTCGTGCGGGCCCGCGGCCGCCTCCGGGTGGAATTGCACGCTGAAGGCCGGGAAGTCCAGTCCCGCAAGGCCTTCGACGCAGCCGTCGTTGGGGCAGGTGTGGGTGATCACTGCAGGGCCGAACGGCGTGTCGAACCGCTCCCCCGCCTCCCCCTCGACCGCGAAGCCGTGGTTCTGCGAGGTGATCGCCACCCGCCCGGTGGCGTGCTCGACGACCGGGATGTTGATCCCGCGGTGGCCGTAGCGCATCTTGTACGTCCCGCGGCCCAGCGCCCTGGCGAGGATCTGGTTGCCGAAGCAGATGCCGAACGTCGGGATGCCCCGCTCCAGCACCGCCCGGGTCAGCGCGACGGGCACGTCGGCGGTCGCGGGGTCGCCGGGGCCGTTGGACACGAAGAACCCGTCCGCCCCGAGGTCGACGATCTGATCGATCGACGTGTCGGCGGGCAGCACGTGCACCTCGATGCCGCGTGCGGCGAGCATCCGCGGGGTGTTCGACTTGATGCCGACGTCGAGCGCGGCGACCCGGAACCTCGCCTCGCCGTGGGCGGCCACGACGTAGGGCTCGGCCGTGGTGACCGCGCCGTACAGGTCGGCGCCCTCCATCCACGGGCTCGCGAGCACCCGCTCGACGAGGTCGCCGTCGGGTGCCAGCGCGTCGCCGGAGAACACCCCGGCCCGCATCGCGCCGCGCTCGCGCAGGTGCCGGACGACCGCGCGCGTGTCGACGCCCGCGACACCGACGACCCCCTGCTCGGCGAGGACCTCGCCCAGCGCGCGCCGGGACCGCCAGCTCGACGGCCGGCGGGCCGGGTCCCGGACCACGTAGCCCGCGACCTGCACGCGCGCGGACTCGTCGTCCTCGTCGTTCCAGCCGGTGTTGCCGATCTGCGGGGCGGTCTGGACGACGATCTGGCGGTGGTAGGACGGGTCGGTCAGCGTCTCCTGGTAACCGGTCATGCCGGTCGTGAAGACGGCCTCGCCGAGGTTCTCACCGATGGCGCCGAACGGCTCACCGCGGAAGATGCGGCCGTCCTCGAGCACCAGCAGCGCGACCCGGGACGCGGACACGGGGGCGCTCACGCCGTCGTCCGCTCGACGACCCGCCCGTCGCGGGCGGTCACCCTGCCGCGCAGCACCGTCGCGACGACGACGGCCGGCAGCCGCATGCCCTCGTACGGGGTGTTCGACGACAGGCTCGCGAGCGCGGCGCCGCGCACGGTCCACGGCTCCTCGGGATCCACGAGCACCAGGTTGGCAGGCTCGCCGACGGCGATCGGGCGCCCCTGGTCGGGCAGCCCGGCGATCTCCGCCGGCCGCTCGGACATCACCCGGGCGACCCCGTGCCAGTCGAGCAGGCCCGGCTCCACCATCGTGTGCACCACGACCGACAGCGCGGTCTGCAGGCCGAGCATGCCCGGCCTGGCGGCCTGCCACTCGGTGTCCTTGTACTGCGCGGCGTGCGGGGCGTGATCGGTGGCGACGACGTCGATCACGCCCTCGGCCAGCGCCGCCCGCATCGCCTGGGTGTCGGCCGCGGTGCGCAGCGGCGGGTTGACCTTGTTCACCGGGTCGTAGGACGTCAGGGCCGCGTCGGTGAGCAACAGGTGGTGCGGGGTGACCTCCGCGGAGACGGTGACGCCCGCCGCCTTGGCGCTGCGCAGCACCTCGACCGTGCGGGCCGACGAGACGTGGCAGACGTGCAGCCGCGCACCGGCCTCGCGGGCCAGCGCGCAGTCGCGGGCGACGATCGTCTCCTCGGCGGTGGCCGGCCAGCCGGCGAGCCCGAGCCGCGACGCGACGACGCCCTCGTTGGCCTGGGCGCCCTGGGTGAGCCGGTGGTCCTCGGCGTGCTGGGCGATCACGACGTCGAGCGCGGAGGCGTACTCCAGCGCGCGGCGCATGACGAGCGGGTCGTTCACGCAGTGTCCGTCGTCGGAGAACATCCGCACGCCCGCGGTGGTGGCCATCGTGCCGAGCTCGGCGAGCTTCTCCCCCCGCAGCCCGACGGTGACCGCGCCGACCGGGTGCACGTCGACCAGCCCGACCTCGGCGCCGCGACGGCGCACGTGCGCGGTCACCACGTCGGTGTCGGCGACCGGTGCCGTGTTGGGCATCGCGAACACGGCGGTGAACCCGCCGAGCGCGGCGGCCCGGGAGCCGGTCTCGACCGTCTCGGACTCCTCGCCGCCCGGCTCGCGCAGGTGCACGTGCAGGTCGACGAGGCCCGGCAGCAGCACGCGACCCTCGGCGTCGAGCGTCTCCACGCCGTCGGGAGCCTCCAGCCCGGAGCCGATCTCGGTGATCACCCCGTCGCGGACGACCAGGTCGACCGCGTCGTCGTCGTAGGGGCGGGCGTTGCGGATGAACAGGTCGCTCATGCTGGGTCCAGTCACTCCGGGGCTCCCGCGAGAAGGTGGTAGAGGACGGCCATCCGCACGTGGACGCCGTTGCGGACCTGGGCGAGGATCGCGGCGCGGGCCGAGTCGGCCACGCTCGGCGCGATCTCCATGCCGCGCACCATCGGTCCGGGGTGCAGCACGACGCCGTGCTCGGGGAGCATCGCCGCGCGGGCGTCGGAGAGGCCGTAGGCGACGGCGTACTCGCGCGACGACGGGAAGAACCCGCCGGTCATGCGTTCGGCCTGGACGCGCAGCATCATCACCGCGTCGAGGCCCGGGAGCTCGGCGTCGATCTCGTGGGAGACCCGGCAGGGCCACTCGGCGACCCCGACCGGCAGCAGCGTCGGCGGCGCGATCAGCACGACCTCGGCGCCGAGCGTGGCCAGCAGGAAGACGTTGGAGCGGGCGACGCGGCTGTGCAGGACGTCGCCGACGATGCCGATCCGCCGCCCCGCCACCGACCCGAGCCGGTCGCGCAGGGTGGCCGCGTCGAGCAGCGCCTGCGTCGGGTGCTCGTGGGTCCCGTCGCCGGCGTTGACGATGGAGGTGTGCGTGCCGGTGGACTCGCGGTCCTTGTCGGCCCAGGCCGCGAGCCGGTGCGCCGCACCGGACGCCGGGTGCCGGACGATCACGCAGTCGGCCCCCATCGCCGAGAGCGTGAGCGACGTGTCGCGCAGCGACTCGCCCTTGGAGACCGACGAGCCCTTGGCGCTGACGTTGACCGTGTCGGCGCTCATCCACTTGCCGGCGATCTCGAACGAGACCCGGGTGCGGGTCGAGTCCTCGTAGAACATCGTGATGACGGTGCGCCCGCGCAGCGTGGGGAGCTTGCGAACCTCGCGGCCGAGCAGCGCCTGGCGCAGCCGGTCGGACGTGTCGAGCAGGGCGGTCGCGGTGGCCGCGTCCAGGTCGGTGACGGTGAGCAGGTGCTTCACTCGCCCGCCCCCCTGCGGATCGCGACCCGGTCCTCGCCGTCGATCTCGGTGAGCGACACCAGGATCAGCTCACTGCGCGACGTCGGGACGTTCTTGCCGACGTAGTCGGCCCGGATCGGCAGCTCGCGGTGGCCGCGGTCGACGAGGACGGCGAGCTGGACGGCGCGGGGCCGGCCGTGCTCGGAGACCGCGTCGAGGGCCGCCCGGACGGTGCGGCCCGACATCAGCACGTCGTCGACCAGGACGACGAGGGCGTCGTCGACGCCGCCCTCGGGAACCTGGGTGTCCTCCAACGCGCGGGCCGGCCGACGACGGAGGTCGTCGCGGTAGAGCGTGGGGTCCACGGTCCCGACGGCCGGGGCGCGGCCGCCGAACTCGGCGACGGCGGCGGCCAGCCTGCGGGCCAGTACGGTGCCGCGGGTCGGGATCCCGATGAGCACGACGTGCTCGGCGTCCGCGGTCTTCTCGATGATCTGGTGCGCGATGCGCGCGATGGTGCGGGTGACGTCGGAGGCGCTGAGGAGTTCGCGGTCGGGCAGACCGCTCCCCTCGCCACCGGCGTCCCCGCGGCGATCGTTCGCCACGAGGTCGCTCTCCTTCCCCGCCTCGCCGGACGGGTCGTTAAAGGAACTGGTGCGCGGTGACGCTATCAGCGATCGCCGCCGGACCGGGGTCCACGCGGGCGCTACCGGCCCGGGTCACACGGTCACGCCGGTCACACCCGATCCCGCGGCTCGGCCGGGGCCGAACGGTCACAGTCCGATAACACTCACGGAAGTCACAGAAGCACCATCCGTCCCTGCAGACGCAGCTGATCCGCCCAGCGTGACCGCCATCGTCCCTGGACGGGGCGTGTCGATCAGCCGTTCGAGTGGAGAACCGCCCATGTGGCTTCAGGACGGCTCACCCGGCTTGACCCGGCGACGGAGAGGGGCGCATGATTACTCTCCGTATCGATCAGCTGGCTCGCGAGTGGCCGCGGAAGCGGGGGGCACCGTCTCGACGAGCGCTGATGACGGCGGACCGGCGGAGGGGTCGGTCCGGCCATGCACGACCAGCACACGGACGTCGGTCCCGCGGCCGGACGTCCTGCGAGAGGGGATCGCCACATGGGCGACTACGCCAAGGCACTCGGCAGCAAGCTCCGCGCCATCCGGCAGCAGCAGGGTCTGTCGCTGCACGGCGTCGAGCAGAAGTCGGGTGGCCGGTGGAAGGCCGTCGTCGTCGGCTCCTACGAGCGCGGCGACCGCGCCGTCACCGTCCAGAAGCTGGCGGAGCTCGCCGACTTCTACGGCGTCCCGGTCGCCGAGCTGCTGCCGGAGGGCCGTGTGCCGTCGGGCTCCGAGCCCGCGACGAAGATCGTCATCAACCTGGAGCGGCTGCAGCAGCTGCCCGCCGACAAGGTCGGTCCGCTGGCGCGTTACGCCGCGGCGATCCAGAGCCAGCGCGGCGACTACAACGGCAAGGTCCTCTCGATCAGGGCCGAGGACCTCCGATCTCTCGCGATCATCTACGACAAGACCCCCGGCGAGCTGACCGACCAGCTCATCGACTGGGGCGTGCTGCCCCCCGAGGCGCGTCCGCACCGCGTCGACTGACGCGCACCGGCTCTGCCTCGACTCGTCACGCGCCTGCGGGCCGGGCGTCCGGCGTGCGCCCGCACCACGTCCCGTCCGGCCCCGCAGGACTCGACGGGTCCCGCCCACGTCGCGTCCGGCGCCGCCTGCGGCGGGTCCGCTCGGGGCCTTCGTCGAGTGCGCCCGGCCGCGCCGGCGCCGCACCCGCGCGTTCCGTGTCCTGCCGGCGGTACGGGCGGGCGTCACGCGTCGACGGTCGCTGCGGGACGGGTACCCGCCCGCAGCGAGAACACGGCCAGCACCGCGCCCATCGCGGCGAGCAGCGCCCCCACCGCCGACGGCGCCCCCAACCCGAGACCCGCGGCCAGCGCCACGCCGCCCAGTGCCGCGCCCAGCGCGTTCGCGACGTTGAACGCGGAATGGATCGCCGCCGAGGCGAGCACGGGGGCGTCACGCGCCGCGTCCATGACCACCGACTGCACCGCCGGGACCAGCGCCAGGCCGAGCAGCCCGACCCCGAACACGACGAGCGGCGCGAGCCACCGCGAGTGCAGCGCCAGCACCGCGGCGGCCAGCAGGACCGCCTGCGCCGCGAGCAGAACGACCATCACGCGCCGCGGGTCGACCCGGTCGGCGACGCGCCCGCCCAGGACGGTCCCCAGCGTCATGCCTAGGCCGAAGACGCCGAGCAGGACCGGCACGACGTCGGAACCGAACCCGGCGAGCCCGGTGATCACCGGCGCGATGTAGCTGTAGAACGCGAACAGCCCGCCACAGCCCAGCACGATCATCGCGAGGACCAGCAGTACGGAGCGCTGCCGGAACACCGCCAGTTCCGCCCCGAGCCGGGCGGGCGTCCCGACGCCCGCCCGGGGCACGAGCAACGCGATCCCCGCGACGGACGTCAGCGCCACGACGACGATCACCGCGAACGCGGCGCGCCAGCCCACGACCGACCCCAGCGCGGTCGCCGCCGGGACCCCGAGGACGTTCGCCACGGTGAGGCCGAGGAAGACCGCGGCGACGGCCCTGGCCCGGCGTTCCTCCGGCACGAGTGACGCCGCGACCAGTGCCGCGACACCGAAGAACGCGCCGTGCGGCAGCCCGGTCAGGAAACGCACGGCCACGAGCAGCCCGAACGACGGCGCGGCCGCCGCCAGCGCGTTGCCGACCGCGAACATCGCCATGAACAGGATCAGCATCCGGGTGCGCGGAAGGCGCAGGCTCACCGCCGTGAGCAGCGGAGCCCCGACGACGACGCCGATCGCGTAGGCCGTGACGAGCGTGCCCGCAGCCGGGACCGAGACGTCGAGACCCGTCGCGATCTGGGGCAGCAGGCCCATCACGGCGAACTCGGTCAGGCCGATGGCGAACGTGCCCAGGGCGAGGGGCAGGATCGCGACGCGCAACAGGAACTCCGACGGTCGGTGGGCCCGCCGGGGAGAGTTCGCCGGCGGCAGGCTGCCCGTCCTCGCGCCGCCCCACCACCACGCTAGTCCGCCGCGTCACGTCCCCGGGATGTGGCGTTCCTCCCGTGCGGTCAGCTCCGCGGCGAGCGCCGTGTGCCCGGCGTGCGCGGCCCAGCCGGCGGGCGTCGCGTCGAAGCGGGCGTCGCGCACGGTCGGATCGGCGCCGCGGGCGAGCAGCAGCGCGACCATGTCGTGGTCGGCGCGCAGCGCGGCCTCGTGCAGGGCGGTGTTCCAGCCGTCGTGGCCGGCCCCGTCGCCGCGGCCGCGGACGTCGACCGGCACGCCGAGATCGAGCAGCAGCTCCACGGCACGCCGCCGCCCGCCGGCGGCGGCCATGACGAGCGCCCCGGGCCGGAGCGCCGCCGCCTCGGCGCGCACCGTGTCCGGCGCCGCGGCGACCGCCGTGCCGTCCCCGGCGAGCGCGGCGGCGAGCAGTGCGGCCGCGGGGTCCAGCACGGGCCGGGCCGCACCGCGGGCGACAAGCAGGTCGACGATCGCCGGGTGGCCCAGCCGCGCCGCCACCTCGGCGACCGGGGTGGTACCGATCCAGCGCCCGCCGCGGACCGCGACGTCGTTGTCCAACAACAGTTCCACCCGCGCGGTCAGGCCGTGCAGGACGGCCCAGTCGAGCTGGTCGGCCAGCAGCCGCGCGGACTCGGGCAGGGTGTGGCCGAGCCGTGAACGCCACACGCCCCCGTCGCCGCGCCGGCCCAGGCCGTGGGCGAAGAGCAGGACGAGATGCGAGTCGTCGGCGCCGAACATGCGGTTGTAGAGGGTCTGCGCGTCGTCGGGGTCGGCGCCGCGTTCGAGCAGCAATGTCGCCAGTGGACGCTCGGCGGGATGACGGGGCTGGGCCTGCGGGCCGCCCTCCCCCTCGCCGAAGACACCGGTCAGCACCGTGAAGGGCGACGGCAGCCCGTGCCAGAGCCGGCCCGCGTTCGGGTCGGCGCCGTGGTCGAGCAGGAGTGTGGCGGCGGTGAGCACCGCGTCGACGTCGATCCGGGGTTCGTGGCGGGCGTAGGCGAGGTACATCAGCGGCGGCCACCGGTGCGGGCCGCCGTCGAGGCCGGCACGGGACGGGTCCGCCACGAGCAGCCGGCGCAGGGCGTCGACGTCGGCGGTCGCCGCCGCCGTGTGCACGGTCGCCCCGGCGATCTCGGGGCGCGCGGCGAGCAGGGCGGCGGCGCGCTCCCGGCGGACCGGGTCGTCGCCGTCGTAGCGCAGGCACGCGAGGGCGAGGAACTCGTCGGCGGGGCTCGCGGCGGCAGGGTCCGCAGGGTCGGCGGGGTCGGCGGGTGGGACCCACGACCAGCGCGCGACGGTCCGCAGGTGCCGGACCAGCGGTGGCCAGCCCGCGAAGCCGTGCGTGCGGGCGAGCACGAGCTGGGCGACGTGCAGCGGGACGTCGCCGTCGGCGTGCTCGGGTGCCCAGCGGGCGACGCGCGCGCGGGCCGTGGCGTCGCCCGCACGGGCGGCACGGCTGAGCTCGCGGGCCTGGCGACGCAGCTGGTCGACGTCGGGGTCCTGCGGCAGGGGGACGACGGTGGGCACGAGCCCTCCTCTCACCACCCGTGGTCCGCGTACCGGGGGTTCGGGAGGAGGGTGTGCAGGACACGCATCCACACGGGAACCGCCCAGGTGGGCTCAGCCCTGCCCGCGGACCAGGTGGCGCCCTGGCGCGCCGTGGCGGACGCTACCAGCCTCCGGCCGTGGCGGGCCCCGGCGTGCGTCCGCCCGCGTCCGGCGAACGGGACGCGGGCGGAAGGAGGACCGGTGGTGCCGCGGCGCAGGGCGGGGCGTCAGCGTGTGGCGCGCAGGTGCTCCGCGATGTCGGCGATGCGGCCGAGCACGCCGTTGAGGAAGCGCGGCGAGTCGTCGGTCGAGAGCGTCCGGGCAAGCTCGACCGCCTCGGTGATGGCGACCGGGTCGTCGATCTCGTCGACCCACAGCAGCTCGAACACGCCGATGCGCAGCAGCGTCCGGTCGACGGCCGGCATGCGCGCGACCGTCCAGCCCTCGGCGTGCTCGGCCAGCAGCTGGTCGATCCGTTCACGGTGCTCGACGACGCCCTGTACCAGCAGCGCCGCGTAGTCCGAGACGGGCGGCGCGTCGTCGGTCTCCCGGCGGTTGCGCAGCACCTCGAGCGGGTCGTCGCCACGCGCCTCGGACTCGAAGAGGATGTCCAGGGCGCGTTTGCGGGCCTTGGTGCGCGCTCTCACGTCAGGAGCTGACGCGGCCGAGGTACCGGCCGTCGCGGGTGTCGACCTTGACCTTCTCGCCGGTGGTCACGAACAACGGGACCTGGATCTCCGCGCCGGTCTCCAGCGTGGCCGGCTTGGTGCCGCCGGTGGAGCGGTCGCCCTGCAGGCCCGGGTCGGTGTGGGAGATGACGAGCTCGACCGACGTGGGCAGCTCGACGTAGAGCGGGACGCCGTCGTGCAGCGCGACCATCGCGGTCTGGTTCTCCAGCAGGTACCCGGCCGCGGTGCCGACCGTGGGCTCGGGGATCGGGATCTGCTCGTAGGTGTCGCCGTCCATGAACACGAAGTCGGAGCCGTCGCGGTACAGGTAGGTCATGTCGCGGCGGTCGACGGTCGCGGTGTCGACCTTCGTGCCGGCGTTGAAGGTCTTGTCGACGACCTTGCCGGTCATGACGTTCTTCAGCGTCGTGCGCACGAAGGCGCCGCCCTTGCCCGGCTTGACGTGCTGGAACGCCGTGACCGACCACAGCTGGCCGTCCAGGTTGAGCACCAGGCCGTTCTTCAGGTCGTTCGTCGTCGCCACGTGCGGGTGTCTCCTGAGTCGATGCGGGGCGAGCCGGAGCATGTGCGTGCCGGGCTCGTGCGGGCGGGAGGCGAACCGGGCCGGCGCCCGGTCCCGGGCGGACCGCCGAGCGACGCCGCCACGATTCCTGTCGTCAAGGATAGCGCCGGGCCACGACGCCGGACCGGACGGGCCGGTCGACGAAGGGCGGCCCCGCCGCGTCAGACCTCGACGAGCTCGCGCGGCAGGCGGGTGAGCGACTCCGCGCCGTCGGGCCCGACGACGAGGGTGTCCTCGATCCGCACCCCGCCGCGGCCCTCCAGGTAGACGCCGGGCTCGACGGTCAGCACCATGCCCGCGGCGAGCGTCCCGGTGCCGGTGGCCGCCAGCGCGGGCGCCTCGTGGATCTCCAGGCCGACCCCGTGCCCGAGCCCGTGCACGAAGTGCTCGCCCTGCCCCGCCGCGGCGATCACGTCGCGCGACGCGGCGTCGACCGCGACGACCTCGACCCCCGGCGCGAGCGCCGCCCGACCCGCGAGCTGCGCACGTGCGACCAGCTCGTGCACATCGCGCTGCCACTGCGCGGGCGGTCCGATGACGAAGGTGCGGGTGACGTCGGAGTGGTACCCGTCGACGAGGGCGCCGAAGTCGATCTTCACGAGGTCGCCGCGGCGCAGCGGGGTGTCCGTCGGGGTGTGGTGCGGGATCGCCGAGTGCGCACCGGCGGCGAGGATCGTCCGGAACGCCGGCGCGGTCGCGCCGTGCTCGCGCATGCGGTTCTCGAGGTCGAGGGCGACCGCGCGTTCGGTGCGGCCGGGCGCGAGACCATCCGCGGCCAGCAGATCGGTCAGCGCGGCCTCGGCGACCGCGCAGGCCGTGCGCAGCGCCGCGACCTCGACGGCGTCCTTCACCGCGCGCAGGTCGGCGACGAGGCCCGGGGCACGGATCAGCTCCGTGGTGCCGGCCGCCTCGTCGAGGGCGAGATGGGCGTCGACGGTGACGGCGTCGGACTCGAAGCCGAGGTGCTGCACACCCAGCCAGGACGCGCGCGCGGCCAGCGCGCGGGCGCTCGCGCGGTCGGTCACCACCGGGAGGTCGGGCACCTCGGCGGCGGACTGGGTCACGTAGCGGCCGTCGGTGCAGAACAGGCTCGCGTCGTCGTCCTCGGCGGCTACGAGGAGCGCCGCGTTGGACCCGGTGAACCCGGTGAGGTAGCGGATGTTGACCAGGTCGGTGACGAGCAGCCCGTCGAGCTCGCGGGCACGCAGCCGCGCGCGCAGGGCGGCGCGGCGGACGGCCTGGGGGCGCATCGGGTCAGCCCGCGGCCACGACGTCGTAGGCCCGTTCCAGCAGCGCGGGGTCGGGCCCTTCGAGCCGGCCGGGCTTCGCCAGGCCGTCGAGCACGACGAACCGGAGCATGCCCGCGCGTGCCTTCTTGTCCCCGGCCATGGTCGCGACGAGCTCGGGCAGCGCGTCCGGGGCGTAGCCGACGGGCAGGCCGATCGAGGTGAGGACCCCGCGGTGGCGGTCGGCGGTGGCGTCGTCGAGGCGGCCGGCGGCCCGGGCCAGCTCGGCGGCGAACACCATGCCGACGCTGACCGCGGCGCCGTGGCGCCACGTGTAGTCCTCGCGCCGTTCGATCGCGTGGCCGAGGGTGTGGCCGTAGTTGAGGATCTCGCGCAGGTGCGACTCGCGCAGATCGGCCCCCACGACGTCGGCCTTCACCCGGATCGCGCGCCGGACCAGCTCGGGCAGCACGTCGCCGCGCGGGTCCAGGGCCGCGGCCGGGTCCTTCTCGACCAGCTCCAGGATGACCGGGTCGACGATGAACCCGGCCTTCACGACCTCGGCCATACCCGCGACCAGCTCCGGCGCGGGCAGGGTCTCCAGCGTCGCGAGGTCGACGAGGACGGCGGCGGGCTCGTGGAACGCGCCGACGAGGTTCTTGCCGGCCGCGGTGTTGATCCCGGTCTTGCCGCCGACCGCCGCGTCGACCATGGCGAGCAGGGTCGTCGGCACGTGGACGACGTTCACCCCGCGCATCCACGTCGCGGCCACGAACCCGGCCAGGTCGGTGACGGCGCCGCCGCCGAAGCCGACGACGACGTCACGCCGGGTGAGCCCGACCGTCCCGCAGACCTCCCAGCAGTAGCCCGCCACGGCGAGCGCCTTGCCCTCCTCGGCGTCGGGAACCTCGACGCGGTGCGCGTCGAGACCCGCGGCCTCCAGCTCCCGGCGGGCGGCCTCGGCCTCGTCGGCGAGCGGCGGCTGGTGGACGAGGACCGCCGTACGGGCACCGGTGCCCTCGACGACCTCGGCGAGGTCCCCGCGCACGCCGCGACCGACCCGGACCTCGTAGGGACGCTCGGCGGCGACCTCGATACGGACCGACTCGCCGGGCTTCACGGGCTCGCTCATGCGACGACCCTAACGACGACCGGGCGCGCGCCGGGCCGGCACCCGGCGAGCGCCCGCCCCGTCCTGAGGGTGGGGGGTCGCGGTCAGGGCCGCCCGCCGACGCCGCGGTCACGGGCGCGCGTCCCCGCGGCGGTCAGGACCGGTCCGCCGAACAGCGGGTCGGGGCCGGGCGCCCGGACAGCGGTACGGACCGAGCGCCCGTGCGGCGGTACGGCCGGTCGCTGCGCGGCGGTCGGTCGGCCGGCGCGCCTGGCCGCGGGCCAGGCGCCCACTCGGCGAACGGCCGACGCACACGCGGCGGAACAGACCGAGCGCCCACGCGGCAGAACGTCGGTCGCCGGCACGCGACCGGGCGCGTACCGGCCGCAGGGCCAGGCGCCCACACGGCGCAAGGGCCGGACGTCGTCGCGGTCAGGAGCGGGCGTCGTCGCGCACGAAGGGGGCGGGCAGGTCGACGCCGTCGTGCGGGGTCGGCTCGTCGAGCGGGTCGCCCGGGACGGGTGCGGGCTCGGGGACGGACTCCCCCAGCGCCGCCAGCACGGCCGTCGCGACCTGGTTGGCGCTGCGCTTGGCGGTCTCGACCGTCACCGTCGCGACCTCCGCGTACAGCGGCGCCCGGGCGTCGAGCAGGGCCTTGAACGTCGCGCGGGGATTGACACCCGCCAGCAGCGGGCGCGCCGTGGACATGCCGGTGCGCCGCATGCCGTCGGTCAGGGTCACGCTCAGGGCGACGACCCGGTGGCCCCGCAGGGCGGCCCGCGTCTCCGCGGCCAGCACCGCGCCGCCGCCGAGCGCGAGGACCCCGCAGTCGCGGGCGAGGGCGTCGGCGACGACCTCGCGCTCGAGGGCCCGGAACGCGTCCTCACCGTCCTCGGTGAACATGTCGGCGATCGACTTGCCGGCCCGCTCCTCGATGAGCGCGTCGGCGTCGGTGAACGCGACGCCCAGCCGGCGCGCGACCACCTTGCCGACGGTGCTCTTCCCGGAGCCGGGCGGCCCGACGAACACGACGCTCGGCCTGCCCCCGCTCACCCGTCCGCCCCGAAGCGCGGCGCGGCCTGCTCGTAGGAGCGCAGGTTGCGGACGGTCTCGGCGACCGAGTCCCCGCCGAACTTCTCCAGCGCCGCGTCGGCGAGCACGAGGGCGACCATCGCCTCGGCGACGACACCGGCCGCCGGCACCGCGCAGACGTCGGACCGCTGGTGGATGGCCTGGGCCTCGTGCCCGGTCGCGACGTCGACGGTGCGCAGCGCCCGCGGGACCGTGGAGATCGGCTTCATCGCCACACGTACCCGGACCGGCTCGCCGTTGGTCATGCCGCCCTCGATGCCGCCCGCGCGGTTGCTGAGCCGCTCGACCGGCGCGCCCGGCACCATCTCGTCGTGCGCGGCGCTGCCGCGGCGGCGGGCGGTGCGGAAACCGTCGCCGATCTCGACGCCCTTCATCGCCTGGATGCCCATGAGGGCGCCGGCGAGCCGCGCGTCGAGCCGCCGGTCGGAGTGGACGTACGACCCGACGCCGACGGGCATGCCGTAGGCGATCACCTCGACGACGCCGCCGAGGGTGTCGCCGTCCTCCTGCGCGGCGTCGACCTCGGCGATCATCGCCGCGGCCGCCGCCGGGTCGACGGCGCGGACGGGGTTGGCGTCGACCTTCTCGAGGTCGCCGGGGCCCGGGACGACGTCGTCGGGCGCCTCCGCGGCACCGAGGGCGACGACGTGGGACACCACGGTGACCCCGAACGCCTGGGCGAGGAACGCCTTGGCGACGGTGCCCAGCACGACACGCGAGGCGGTCTCACGTGCGCTCGCCCGCTCGAGGACGGGACGGGCGTCGTCGAACCCGAACTTCGTCATCCCGGCGAGGTCGGCGTGACCGGGCCGCGGCCGGGTGAGCGGAGCGTTGCGCGCACGGTTGGCGATCAGCTCCGGGTCGACCGGATCGGCCGCCATCACCGTCTCCCACTTGGGCCACTCGGTGTTGCCGATGCGCACCGCGACAGGGCCGCCCTGCGTGAGACCGTGGCGGATGCCGCCGATGATCTCCAGCTCGTCGGCCTCGAACTTCATCCGGGCGCCGCGGCCGTAGCCCAGGCGGCGCCGGGCCAGCTCGGCCGCGATCTCCTTCGACGTCACCTCGACGCCGGCGACCATGCCCTCGAGCACGGCGACCAGGGCCGGACCGTGCGACTCCCCTGCGGTGATCCAACGCAACACGCCGTCCATCCTCTCACCCGTCCACCTGCGCACTCGCCGCGGTCGTCCCCGGTCAGCCCGGCGGCCCGACGGCCGTCACGACGGCGAGCACGCCGACCACCAACGCGGGCCCGAACGGCACCTCGACACCGCGCACCCGACCGGTCCGCGCGGCCACGACCAGCGCGTGCAGCGCGCCGAGCACCGCACCCACGAGACCTGCCAGGAGCAGAGCCGGCCAGCCGTCGCGACCCGCCGTCGCGCCGAGTGCGGGCGCGAGCGTGCAGTCTCCCCCACCGAGCCCGCCGCGGGTCGCCGCGCGGACGAGCAGCAGCATCCCCGCCGCCGCGGCCGCGGCGGCGACGGCCCGGGCCACCCCCGCCGGGTCGACCCACGCGGTCGGGACCAGCGCGAGCCCGGACCCGGCCGTCGTCGCGGCGGTCAGCGGTCCGGGCAGTCGGTGCACCGCCGCGTCGACGGCCACGAGGGCGATCCCGCACACCGCGATCCAGCATCCCGCGACCGCGGCCGGGCCCGGCCGGGCGGCGACCACGAGCGCGCAGGCCAGCGCCGAGACCGCCTCGACCGAGGCCGCGGGCGGTCCGATCCGCACCCCGCAGCACGGTGCCCGTCCGCTGGCAGGAAGCCGGCCCGGTCCCGGGGCGCGCCACCACCGGCGCGGGACCACGGCCGCGGCCGGGCCCCGGCCTTTCCGCGGCCAGGCACCGGGGACCCGTGTTCCGACGGCGAGCGCCGCCGCACAGCGCGGACAGCGCGACCGGAAGGCGTCCCGTCCGGGGACCGAGTGCCGGAAGATCGCCGCCCGCACCGAGGGACCCGCCAGCCCGCCCGCCACGGCGGCGAGCAGGAGCACCGCGACCTCGACCGGCCGGCACGCCGCCGCCGCGGCCGGCCCGAGAACCGCCCCGACCACGACCGCCCCGACGACCGCCCCGCTGGGCGGCGCGCGCGTCGGCCCGGCCGGTGGTGCCGCCGACCGGCCGCGGGGGGCCGGCTCCAGCCACCGCCCAGGTCGCCGGGCAGGACGCGAACCCCGCGCGGGACGCGACGGGGATGGCCCGCTCCCGGCCGCGAGCGCCGGGCGTCCGCCCGTCGCGGACGCGGTCCCGTCCCGCGGCGCCCCGACGGCCCGTTCGTGTCCGTTCATGCCCTGATCGTCGTCCGGCCTGCCCGGCGGCGGGGCAGGTCCGCCGCGACCTGTGGATCGTCACCGGACATGGGGACGGTTCGCCTCCGGTGAGCCCGACACGTCCGAGAACGTCGGTGGCGTGTGCTGGGCCGTGATCGGGACTAGCGTCGGCGGACGTGGCCGCCGACGACGCCCTCATCGCCCAGTTCACACAGGCCGGAACGGGCATCCTGATGACCCTCAAGCGCGACGGGCGGCCCCAGGCCTCCGTCGTCGCGCACGCCATCGACCCCGCGACCCGCACGCTGCGCATCTCCGTGACCGACGACCGCGCGAAGACCCGCAACCTGCGCCGCGACCCGCGCGCGACCTACATGGTCGTCCGGCCCGACGGAGGCGGCTACGCCGTCGGCGAGGGCACCGCGGAACTCTCGGCCCCCGCCGCGGACCCGCACGACGCGACGGTCGACGAGCTGGTCGACGTCTACCGCGCGGTGCAGGGCGAGCACCCCGACTGGGACGAGTTCCGCGCCGCGATGGTCGAGCAGCGCCGCCTCGTGCTGACGATCCGCCTCGACCGCGTGTACGGCTGGGGCGCATGACCTGGTCGTGAGCGGCGATGGTCGCCATGGCGACCATCGCCGCTCACAGGGCCCGACCCGGTCACAGGGCGCTGGGCCTGGCTCAGGGCCCGTCGGCAGGACGGCCGAAGAACCCCGCGGGCGGGACCGGTGACGGCACGGCCGTCCGGTCGGTGACCACGGCCCCCGTCCGGGCGAACCGGCGCAGCTCGGCACCGTGCCGCACGCCGGCCGGGAAGGGGTCGGCGGCGGTGGCCCGCGCCAGGTCGCCGAGGGGCAGCGGGTCGGCCGAGGCGAGCAGCAGCAGGTTGCCGAAGCGGCGCCCGTGCCAGACGTCGCCGGCCACGACGAGGGCGCGGTGCGCCAGTACCGTGCCGACCGTCGTGACCTGGCTGCGCGCGAACGCGAGCGGTCCGCCGTCGGCCAGGTTGACCGCGAGGACACCGCCCGGTGCGAGGGCGGCGGCGGCGAGCCCGGCGAACTCGACCGACGTCAGGTGCGCCGGGATCCGGGCGCCGGCGAAGACGTCGACGACCAGCAGGTCGGCACCGCCCGGGGGCAGGGCCACGGCCTCGGCGCGGGCGTCGCCGACGCGCAGCTGCCAGAGGTCGTCGTCGGCCGGCAGCCGGTCGCCGACCAGCCGGGCCAGCGCCCCGTCGAGCTCGACGACCGCCTGCGGAGACCGCGGCCGCGTCGCCGCGACGTAGCGTGCCAACGTCCACGCCCCGCCCCCGAGGTGCACGACACGCAGCGGCTCGCCCGCGGGGGCGAGCGCGTCGACGACGTGCCCGAGCCTGCGGACGTACTCGAACTCGAGATGGGTCGGGTCGTCGAGGTCGACGTGCGACTGCGCGGTGCCGTCGACGAGCAGCGTCCACGACGACGGCCGGTCCGGATCGGAGACCAGCTCGGCCAGCCCGTGGTCGACCTCGACGCGAACGACGACCGACGACCCCGAGGGCCCGGGCGATGGTTCGGGCACGTCAGAACGCGCCGTTGGCGATCGCCTGCCGCACGTTGTCCTGGTGCTCGGCGAGCGTCGTCCCGAAGCAGGAGGTGCCGTCGGGCCGGCAGCGGACGAAGAACAGCCAGGGGCCGGGCTCGGGGGCGAGCGCCGCCGCCATCGCCGCCTTGCCGGGCGCCGCGATCGGGGTCGGTGGCAGTCCGGCGACGGCGTAGGAGTTGTAGGGGCCGACCTTCGCGCGGGCCTCCGCGGTCGTGCGGAGGGCCTGCACGTCGAGCGGGTAGTTGACCGTCGAGTCGAGCTCGAGGCGCTGGCCCGCGGCGAGCCGGTTGTAGACGACGCGCGCCACCTTCGGCATGTCCGGGGTGATCGCCTCCTTCTCGACGAGCGAGGAGATGATCAATGCCTGGTACGGGCTGACCCCGGTCTTCGCGCCGGCGTCGGCGACGCCGGTGGCCTCGAGGATCGGCACGGACGCCGCCAGCAGTGCCTTCCAGACGTCCGTGGCCGACGTCCCGGGTTCGACGTCGTAGAGGCCCGGTGCGACGAGACCTTCGAACCGGCGCGCCGGGTCGGCCTTGGTCACCCCGTCGACGGCCCATGCGGGGACGCCGAGCTGCGCCGGGTCGGCCTGCTCCATCGCCGCGCGCAGGTCGTCGACGCTGACGCACTGGCGCCTGCCGTCGATCTGGCCGCAGCTGGCCTGTGAGATCAGGCTGAGCACGCCGGGGCTCGTCGTCCCGTCGGGGGATCGGGTGTCGTCGAGCTGGGTACCGCCGCGGATCTCCAGCTTGCCGACGCGCGAGGCGGGGTCGACGAGCTTGCCGACCGCCGCGGCGGCCGACATCCGCCCGTTCATCTGGTAGTACCCGGGCTGCACCGCGAGGATGCGCTGGTTGCCGCGGGCCGCGTGGGTGAACGCCCCGGCGCTGGCGACGACGCCGCGGCTGGTGAGCATCGTGCCGATCTGGCTGGTGGAGTCGCCCGCCTGGACACGCACGATGACGTCGCCGCTGCCGGGTCCGTCGTAGTCGGGGTCGAACAGGGAGCCGAAGAGGTAGACGCCGCCGCCCGCGATCGCACCGAGCAGCACGACCGCGGCGACGACCACCACGACGAGGCGCCTCCGCCGGTGCACCGCCGACACCGGCGCCGTCCGGCGGGCGCCGCGTCTGCCGGTCGGGGCGGCCGCGGTGCGCCGGGGTGCGGCACGGTCGGGCGGCTGATCACCGGGGTCGGCGTCGGCACGCCTGTCGCCGGAGCCGGGCGGGTACGGCTCGCCCCAACCCTCGCCGCCGTCCGGGTCGGAGTAGCGGTGGGAGAACGCGTCGCCGTCGTGGGACTCGCCCTCGTACGGTCCGCCCCCGTCGGATTCGCTGCCGTCCGACCCGCCACCGCCGGGGTCGCCACCGTAGGACCCGCCGCCGGTCGGGTGGGTGCCGTAGCGCCCGCCGCCGCGGGCGTCGTATCGGGTCTCGTACGCGCGGGCGCCGGGTCCCGGGTCCTCGCGGTACCCGCCCGGCTCGGCCGTCCCCGACCGCCGGTACCCGGCCGCGCCGCGACCGGCCCGCTCCGCCGCCGCGTAGTCGTCGTCGCCGAGGTCGCGGTAGTCCGGGTACTCCGGCCGCGGCCTGCCGACACTTGGCCGGCCGTCCCCGTGCCGGGAATCCACGTCCCGGCCATCCCCCCGCTGGGCATCCGCACGGGCGCGGACGCTGCGGGCGCGGACGGTCTCCGCGACGGCGCCCTCGTCGGCGACCGGCTCGCGACGGCGCGCACGCGACGCCGGTGGCATCGACGGGACCGTCCCCGGGTCGTAGGGGTCGGCCGGCTCGGCACGCCGGCGCCGGCCTCCCGCGGCGCGGCGGGCCGTCGACCCGGCGGCCGGAAGCTCCGGTCCCGAGCCCGTCCCGAACGAGGTGGCCCCGAACGAGGTGGCCCCGAACGAGGTGGCGAGGTCGTCGGCATCGCGACGAGCGCGCCGACCCCGGTATCCGGGGAGCTTCTCGGTGCCCTGCTCGGTCTCGTGCCCCGGACGCTCGCGGCGACGCCGCGGCTCGCGCGCGGGCGGCTCGCCGTTCACCCGGTGGGCACCGCTGTGCCTGCCGAGGGACGACCCCGACGGGTCGGCGGGCCCCGGGCGGGGCTCGTCGTGCCAGGGCTCCGCGCGCCGCGGTGCCGCTGCGGCGCGGCGCGGCGGCGGCCGCCCGTCGTCTCGGCCGCGGCCGTCCGACCCCTCGGTCACCGGAGCCGGCCGGAGCTGCCGACGTCGGGCGCAACGGGGTTCACAGGTCCCGACAATACCGACGCCCCGACCGCGCGCGGACCGGCTCCTTCCTGCCCACCGTCACCGGGGCCGGGCGTCGAGCCAGCCCTGCAGGATCGCGACGGCCGCCGCCTGGTCGACGACCGCCCGCTGCCGCTTGCCCTTGACGCCGCGTTCGCGCAGCTGGCGGGTGGCGACGACGGTGGTCAGCCGCTCGTCGGAGAGCTCGACGGGGACGTCGAGGACGGCGACGAGGTCGTCGGCGAAGGCGCGGGCCGCCGCCGCGGCGGGACCCTCGGCACCGGCCAGCGTGCGCGGCAGCCCGACGATCACCTGCACCACGTCGTGCTCCGCCACGAGCGCGGCGATCTCGCGCAGGTCCGACCCGCTGCGGTCGCCCGCCTCCCGCAGGTCGCGCGCGACGGTGACCAGCGGCGTCGCGAGCATGCCGTCGGGGTCCGACAGGGCCACACCGACCCTGACGGCCCCGACGTCGATCCCGAGCCGGCGGCCGCGCCGGGGAGCGCTCACCCGGCGGCGAGCGCGGAGCGCAGCGCGGCGATGGCGTCGGGGACGCCCGCCGGGTTCTGCCCGCCGCCCTGAGCGAGATCGGGCTTGCCGCCGCCGCGGCCGCCGACGGCGGGCGCGAACGCCGGGATGAGCTTCCCCGCGGCGAGGCCGCGGTCGCGCGCGGCGGCGGTCGTCGCCACGACGAAGGAGACCTTGTCGCCGTCGGTGCCGAACAGGGCGACGACACCCGGCCGGTCGCCCAGCCGCCCCCGCACGTCGGCGGCGAGCGCGCGCAGGTCGTTACCCGAGACCCCGGCCGGGGCCGCGACCGCGACCAGTGCGATCCCGGCGACGTCCTCCGCGCCGTCGGCGAGTGCACCCGCGGCGCCCAGCGCGGCGTCGGCCCGGTGCTTCTCGAGGTCGCGCTCGGCGGTGCGCAGCCGCTCCACCAGCGCGGCGATGCGGTCTGGCAGCTCGTCGGGGCGTGCCTTGAGCTGGTCGGAGATCTGCGAGAGCAGCAGGTGCTCGGTCGAGACCTGGCGCAGCGCGTCGTTGCCGACGAGGGCCTCGACGCGACGGACGCCCGAGCCGATGGACGCCTCCGACAGCACCTTGACGATGCCCAGCTCGCCGGTGCGCGCGACGTGCGTGCCGCCGCACAGCTCGCGCGAGTAGTCCCCCATGTCGACGACGCGGACCCGGTCGCCGTACTTCTCGCCGAACAGCATCATCGCGCCGAGCCGGCGGGCCTCGTCCATGGAGGTCTCGTACGTCTCGACCTCGCGGTTCTCCTGCAGCTTCGTGTTGACCTCCTCCTCGATCTCGGCGAGCGCCGCGGCGGGCACGGCGCCGGACGGGGAGGTGAAGTCGAACCGCAGCCTGCCGGGGGCGTTGAGCGACCCGGCCTGCGCCGCCGCCGTGCCCAGGGCCCCGCGGACGCCCGCGTGCACGAGGTGGGTGGCGGTGTGGGCCCGGGAGATCGACGCGCGGCGGGCGACGTCGACCTCGGCGACGACGGCGTCGTCGACCGCGACGGTCCCGGCCTCGACGGTGCCGCGGTGCACGCGCAGCCCCGCGACCGGCGACTGCACGTCGTCGATGCGGACGATGGCCGATCCGGTGCGCAGCACGCCGTGGTCGGCCTGCTGGCCGCCCGCCTCGGCGTAGAACGGGGTGCGGTCGAGCACGACCTCGACCTGCTGGCCCTCGCTCGCGGCGGGGACCGCCGCCCCGTCGACGACGAGGCCGACGACGGTGCCCTCGGCGGCGAGCTCGGTGTAGCCGAGGAACGTCGTGGTGCCGTGGGCGTCGAGCAGCGGGCGGTAGACCGAGCCGTCGTGGTGGCCGGTCTTGCGCGCGGCCGCGTCGGCCTTGGCCCGGGTGCGCTGCTCGGTCATGAGCGCGGCGAACCGGTCCTGGTCGACGGTGAGCCCGGCCTCGGCAGCCATCTCCAGCGTCAGGTCGATCGGGAAGCCGTACGTGTCGTGCAGCTGGAACGCCTGGTCGCCGGCGAGCGTCGTGCCACCGGCCCGGCGGGTGTCGGCGACGGCCACGTCGAAGATGCGCGATCCCGCGGTCAGCGTCTGCAGGAACGCCTCCTCCTCGGCGCGGACGACGGCGGAGATGCGCTCGAAGTCGGTGACCAGCTCCGGGTAGGACGGCGCCATCTCGTCGCGGACGACCTCGGCGAACACGCCCAGCACGGGCTCCTGCACGCCGAGCAGCCGCGACGAGCGCACGATGCGGCGCAGCAGCCGCCGCAGGACGTAGCCGCGCCCGTCGTTGGAGGGGGTGACACCGTCACCGATGATCATGACGCCGGACCGGGCGTGGTCGGCGATGACGCGGAAGCGGACGTCGTCCTCGTGCGAGGCGCCGTAGCGCCGTCCGGACAGCTCCTCGGCACGGGTGATCACCGGCCGGACCAGGTCGGTCTCGTAGACGTTGTCGACGCCCTGCAGCAGGTACGCGACCCGCTCGATGCCCAGCCCGGTGTCGATGTTCTTCGCGGGCAGCTCACCGATGATCGGGAAGTCGTCCTTGGTCCCGCCGGCGGCCCGCTCCTTCTCCATGAAGACCAGGTTCCAGATCTCCAGGTAGCGGTCCTCGTCGACGACGGGCCCGCCCTCACGGCCGTACTGCGGCCCGCGGTCGTAGTAGATCTCCGAGCACGGGCCGCACGGCCCGGCGACGCCCATCGACCAGTAGTTGTCGGCCATGCCGCGGCGCTGGATCCGCTCGGCGGGGATGCCCGCGATGCGCTGCCACAGACCGGCGGCCTCGTCGTCGTCGTGGAAGACGGTGACCCAGATGCGGTCGGGGTCGAGGCCGTACCCGCCGTCGGACGTCGACGACGTGATGAGGCGCCACGCGTGCTCGATGGCGCCCTCCTTGAAGTAGTCGCCGAAGGAGAAGTTCCCCGCCATCTGGAAGAAGGTGTTGTGCCGCGTCGTGCGGCCCACCTCGTCGATGTCGCCGGTGCGCACGCACTTCTGGATCGACGTCGCCCGCGGGTACGGCGCCGGCGCGTCGCCGAGGAAGTACGGCTTGAACTGGACCATGCCGGCGTTGACGAACAGCAGCGTCGGGTCGTCGAGGATCAGCGACGCGCTCGCGACGCGGGTGTGGCCGGTGCCGGTGAAGTGGTCGGTGAAGCGGCGGGCGATCTCATGGGTCTGCACGGGGACGGCTCTCTACGTGATGCGGTCGGTGGGCCGAGGGGCGGGGCGGACGCGCGTGCGGGTCAACGCCCCGCCCGGCGCGCTCGCCGGGGGCTCGTCGCCGGGTCCTCTGCGACGGCGTCGGCGAAGGTGGGGACGGGGGTGCCGGTGCGGCGCTCGACCATGTCGGCCAGCTCCTGCTCGCGCGACTGCATGCCGGCGCGGACCTCCGCGCCGAACGCACCGAGGCCGGCACCGAGCTCGCGCAGCCCATCGGCGATGTTGGCGCCCATCCCGGCCGGGGTGAGGCTCTGCGCGGCGCGCGTGGCACGCCTGCTGCCGTAGACGCCCGCGGCGACGCCGACGCCGAGCCAGAACAGCCGCTTCACGCGCGGGCCTTCTTCCTGCCCTTGCCCGCGCGGCGGGCCTTGATCGCCTTGTTGACGCCGTAGGAGAACGCGGCGGCACGCACGAGCGGGCCACCGAGCGTCGCGGTGAACAGCGAGGACAGGACCGACACGTTGGCGGTGACGGTGCGGGCCCCGGCGGTGATCCCGTCGACACGTTCCAGCTGCGTGTTGACCTGGTTGAGCGTGGTGTGCGCGTCGGACAGCAGCGGCGCGCTGCCCTCGTGGGCCTTGCGGATCGCGACGGTGGCCTCGTCGAGGGTGCGGCCGAGCTTGATCAGCGGGACGGCCGCGATCAGCACCAGTACGACGAACGCGCCGGCGGCGATCAGCGCGGCGATCTGGCCAGCCGACACGTGTCCTCCTGACCCGGACGACGAGGCCCGGTGACGATGTCTGGTGATCGTCGCCAGGCTACTCCCCGGGCGGTTCGCCGCTCAGCCGACCCGTTCGTCCCGGTCCGCCTGCGCGGGGGACTCCGCACGGGCCCCGTCGGCGCCGTCGCCGGTCGCCTCGCCCGCCCCGTCGCCAGGGCCGTCGCCCGGTCCCCGGCCCGCGGCCGCGTCGGCCAGCAGCAGTGCCGCCGCCTCGTGGTCGACGAGAACCTGACGCAGCCGGGTGAGGGCCCGGTGCTGGGTCACCCGGACCGCGCCGGGTGTCGAGCGCACGGCGTGCGCGGTCTCCTCGGCGGACAGCCCGACGGCGACGCGGAGGACGATCACCTCGCGCTGGCGCGGGGTCAGGGTGTGCAGCAGCTCCCCCAGCCGCTCGCCGAGCTCGACGGCCAGCGCGCGGTGCTCCGGGCTCTCCGCCCCCGACACGGTGTCGGGCACCTCGGGGACCGGCTCGGACCGGTTGCGGCCGATGGCCCGGAACGCGTCGGTGACCTTGTGGGCCGCGATGCCGTAGACGAAGGCGCGGAACGACAGTCCCTTCACGGTGTAGTTGGGCAGCGCCCGCACGACGGCGAGGCAGACGTCCTGCGCGACGTCCTCGGCGGCGCCGATCACGGACTCCTGGCGGCCGAGCCGGGCGCGGCAGTACCGCAGCACCATGGGGTGGATGAGGGCGAGCAGCGCGTCCCGGGCGGCCGGGTGACCTGCGGCGGCGTCGCCGACGAGCGCCTCCAGCTGCTCGGCGGGACCCTCCGGGACGGGCTCGGCGGCGGCCTTCGCGGCGAGCGGGTCCTCGGCGAGCGCGAGCGCGGCGTCGGCGGGGCCGACCGCCCCGTCGGGCGTCGGCGGTGCGGCCGCGTCGGCGTCGGGCGCGACGCGCGGGCGCGGCAGCACCGGAACGGGCGGTGTCGAGGTGGCGACCGCGGCCGCGGCACCGGATGTGGCCCTGACACCGGATGTGGCTCTGGCAGACGGGACCGGGTACTCCGCGGACGGCGTGGTGACCGGCGTCCGGCTCGTCACGGTCGCGGCGGTCGCGGCGGTCATCGGCGTGGGGTGCCGGCGGCGGCCGGCTCTGACGGAGCGTGCATCGGGGTCCCCTCCCTGCACCGGAGCCGCCATCGGTGGACCACCGGGCAACTCCGAATGTCCGACCGGTGCCGATCCGCGGTGAGGAAGCGGGCCCCGTTCACGGCAGCGCAAGAGGACTCGACGTCGATTCTCACCCACCGCGATCCCCCGACCGCCGGCGTGCGAGCCTCCCCCGCTGTACGGATCATGGAGACCGCTGTGCCCGGCGGTATCTCCACGACGTTCGACTTTCAAGTACAAATCCGTATCTTGGGTGAATCCCGACTTGGAGTCAAGGGTAATTGGGCCCGGATTGGCTACGCTGCGTGTAATGAGTCCCGCCCCCGACCCCCATTCGGCCGATCCGCGCGCGCGGGCCGCGGCCACGAAGCGCAACCGAACCAGGCGTGCGCTGCTCGATGCCGCCGACGCCACGTTCACCGCGCGGGGCTGGGTGCGCACGCGGATCGAGGACGTCGCCTCGAACGCGGGGGTCAGCTCGGCCACCGCCTACAACCACTTCCCCGCCAAGCACGCGCTGATCGCCGAGGTCTTCGCACCGCTCATCGCCCCACTGGTCGCCGCGTGCCGCGCCGCCGCGGCGGACGCGGCCCGGTCCGACACGCCGCCCGCCGAGGTCGTCGGCGCCCTTGTCACACAGATCCGCGCGCTGACCCGCATCGGCGTCCGCAACCGCGGGATCACCGCCGCCTACTGGGCCGCCACGCAGGACTACACGGTCCGCGTCGGCGCGCTCCCCGACCCCTCCGACGAGCAGGACCCCCGCGTGATCGCCCCCGTCGTCGACGTACTGCTCGACCTGGTCGAGAACGGCCAGCGCAGCGGGGCGCTGCGGACCTTCCCGCCCGCCGCGCAGCTGTGCCCGTCGCTCGTCGACGTCCTGCTCGCCCGGATCGCGCTCGACACGAGTCCGGCGTCCGGGCAGCTCGCGCGCCTCGTCGCCACGCTGGCGCTGGGCGCCCTCGCGCCCGAACGCGTCGTCGAGGGGAGCGTCGACGGCTGGACACTGACCCCGTCCTGACCCCGTCCTGACCCCGTCCGGGGCCGGGGGCGGGGGCGGTCAGCCGGCGAGCCCGGCCAGCACCTCGCCGAGCGTCGCGAGAGCGTGCCGCAGGTCGGCCTCCGCGATGACCAGCGGCGGCGAGAGCCGCACCGTCGCACCGTGGGTCTCCTTGGCCAGCACGCCGCGGGCACACAGGGCCTCACAGACCGTCCGTCCGGTACCGAGCGCGGGGTCGATGTCGACCCCTGCCCACAGTCCGACGCTACGGAACGTGACGACGCCGCGACCGACCAGCGCCTCGAGCTCCGTGCGCAGGATTTCACCCAGCGTGACGACCTGACGGAGCAGGGCGGGCTCCGCCATCAGGCCTACCGCGGCCCGTCCGACGGCGCAGGCGAGCGGGTTCCCGCCGAACGTCGAGCCGTGCTGGCCGGGTCGCAGCACACCCAGGACGGCCTCGTCGGCGACGACGGCGGACACCGGCAGGATGCCCCCGCCCAGGGCCTTGCCCAGCAGGTAGACGTCGGCGTCGACGCCCCCGAGACCGCGCGTCGCCAGGACGTGCCCGGTGCGCCCGAAGCCGGACTGAACCTCGTCGGCCACGAAGAGGATCCCGGCGTCGGTGCAGATGTCGCGGACGGCCGCCAGGTAGCCCGGCGGCGGCACCACGACGCCGGCCTCGCCCTGCACCGGCTCGACGAGCACGGCGACGGTCTCGGGCCCGACGGCCGCCCGCAGGGCGTCCGCGTCGCCGTACGGGACGACGTCGAAGCCGGGCGCGAAGGGCCCGAACCCGTTGCGCGCCTCCGGATCCGTCGAGAAGCCGACGATGCCGATGGTGCGGCCGTGGAAGTTGTTCGCCGCGACCACGACCCGGGCCCGGTCGTGGGGCACGCCGCGGACCTCGTAGCCCCACTTGCGGGCGACCTTCAGCCCCGACTCGACGGCCTCGGCGCCGGTGTTCATCGGCAGCACCATCTGCTTGCCGACCAGCGCTGCGAGCTCGGCGCAGAACGGGCCGAGCTGGTCGTTGCCGAACGCCCGGCCGGTGAGCGTCAGCCGGTCGAGCTGGCGGTGCGCGGCGGCCACCAGCGCGGGATGGCCGTGTCCGAAGTTGAGCGCCGAGTACCCGGCGAGACAGTCGATGTACTCGCGGCCCTCGACGTCGACGACGCGGGCACCCGAGCCGCTGGTCAGCACGACGGGCAGGGGCGCGTAGTTGTGCGCGGAACGCTCGGCGAGCAGCTGCTCGTGCCATGTGGTGGTCGCGGCGAGCGGGTCGGTCAGGGTCACGGCAGCCTCCCGGGTCGCGACGGGTGGTCGCATACCTCGACGGTAGGAAGCCCCGCCGTGCACGACAATCGGCCTCCGTTGCGCGTCCACGGCGGATCGTTGCGCGTCCGGCGCCCGCCGTGGCGGATCGTTGCGCGGGCGCCGGTTCCCGCGATCAGGCCCGGGGACCGGCCCCGCGGCGCAGCAGCGGCGAGAGCACCAGGACCGACCGGGTCCTGGCGACGAACGGCTCTGCCCCGATGCGCTCGAGGACCCGTTCGAAGTCGCGCATGTCGGCGGCGAGGATGTGCAACAGCGCGTCCGCGTCGCCGGAGATCGTGCTCGCGTCGACGACCTCCGCGAACGGCTCCACCGCCGCCCTGATCACCTCCGGCGGGGTCGAGGACCGGCAGAACAGCTCCACGTAGCCCTCGACGGTCCAGCCGAGGGCCGCGGGGTCGATCGTCACCGTGAAGCCGGTGATCGCCCCGCCCGCGCGCAGCCGGTCGACGCGGCGCTTGACCGCGGAGGCCGTCAGCCCGATGCGCCCGCCCAGGTCGGCGTAGCTGCGCCGGGCGTCGTCGGTGAGCAGGGCGATCAGCTGCTCGTCGAGCCGGTCCAGCCGCATGTGCGCATCATCGGGCATCCTCGGCCACATGTACCGGGTGGACTCGGAGGTCGGCACGCTGCGCCGGGTGGTCGTGCACCGCCCCGGGCTCGAGCTCAAGCGGCTCACGCCGGGCAACAAGGACCGGCTGCTGTTCGACGACGTGCTGTGGGTCGCCCGCGCACAGGCCGAGCACGACCGGTTCGCCGCGGTGCTGCGCGAGCGCGGCGTGCAGGTCGACCTGTTCGGCGACCTGTTCCGCGAGACCCTTTCCGTCCCCGCGGCGCGCAAGCACGTCCTCGACACCGTGGTCGACGACCGGATCTACGGCCCGCCCGCCGTCGAGGGCCTGCGCCGGTGCTTCGACGAGATGGACCTCGACACCCTCGCGGAGCACCTCGTCGGGGGCATCACCAAGCGCGAGGTGCTCGAGCGGGTCCCCGAGCCCCGCTCGATGGCCTTCCACGTCCTCGGCCTCGACGACTTCGTCCTCGAACCGCTGCCCAACCACCTCTACACGCGCGACACGTCGGTGTGGATCCACGGCGGGGTCGCGGTGAACTCGATGCGCCGGGAGGCCCGCAGGCGCGAGTCGCTGCACTGGGAGGCCGTGTACCGCTGGCACCCGGGGTTCGCGGGTGCCGACTTCGCGACCTGGTCCGACGGCGCGGCCGCCGGCCCGGCGACCGTCGAGGGCGGGGACGTGCTCGTCGTCGGCGGGGGCGCGCTGCTCGTCGGACTCTCCGAACGCACGACGCCACAGGGCATCGAGCTCCTCGCCCGGCGGCTGTTCGCCGCGGGCGAGGTCGACCGGATCGTGGCGTTGCGGCTGCCGTCCGCACGCGCGCTCATGCACCTCGACACCGTCATGACGATGGCCGACCCGGAGACCCTCGTGACCTACGCCGGGCTGGGCATGCTGCCCGCCTACACCGTCCGGCCCGGCGCGAGCCCCGACGAGATGGACGTGACCGACCATCCGCCCGCCGACATGCACACCGCGATCGCCGCGGCGCTCGGGGTGCCGCGGCTGCGGGTGCTCACCGCCGCGCAGGACGTGCACTCCGCCGAGCGCGAGCAGTGGGACGACGGGTGCAACGTGCTGGCCGTCTCCCCTGGCGTGGTCGTCGCCTACGAGCGGAACGTCACCACGAACACCCACCTGCGGCGCAACGGCATCGAGGTCCTGGAGATCCCGGGGGGCGAGCTGGGCCGGGGCCGCGGCGGGCCGCGGTGCATGAGCTGCCCGGTGCTGCGCGACCCCGCCTGAGCACGGCCGGGGCCCCACGGGGGGCGGTCCGGCGTAGACTGGTAGTCGAACCGGTGGTCCAGACCGGGAGGCGGACATGCGGGTGTTGATCGTCGGTAGCGGGATCGCCGGGCCCACGTTGGCCTACTGGCTGGCCAGGACGGGGCACGAGCCCACCCTTGTCGAGCGTGCGCCGCGGCCGCGGCGCGGCGGGTACCTCGTCGACTTCTGGGGTGCCGGGTTCGACGTCGCCGAGCGGATGGGCATCGCGGCGGAGCTGCACCGCTCGGGCCACCACCTGACCGAGGCCCGCTCGGTCGACCGCCGCGGCCGGCGGGTGGCCTCGTTCCCGGCGGAGGCGGTCGTGGGGGATCTCGGCGACCGCTACGTCACGATCGCCCGCTCCGACCTGGCCTCGACGATCATGTCCGCGCTGGACGGACGCGTCGAGACCCTGTTCGGCGAGACGGTCGCGGCGGTCGACGACGTCGACGGGGCCGTGCACGTGCGCTTCGCGAGCGGCACGTCCCGCGACTTCGATCTGGTGGTCGGCGCCGACGGGCTGCATTCCGCGGTGCGCACGCTCACCTTCGGTGCGCAGGAGCAGTTCGAGCGCTACCTCGGGATGGTCGTGGCCGTGTTCGAGGTCGAGGGGTACGCGCCCCGGACCGAAGGTGCTGCCGTCATGCACGCCGACGTCGGGTTCCAGCTGCTGCGGGTGTCGCTGCGCGACGACGTCACGATGTTCTGCGTCTCCCTCCGCCACGACGACGGCCTCGCAGCCGTGCCGGACGGCCCGCAGGAGCAGCAGGCGCTGCTGCGTCACCGGCTCGCCGGCGCCGGCTGGGAGACGCCGGCCGTACTGGACGCGATGGGCTCGGCCCGCACGTTCTTCTTCGACCGCGTCAGCCAGATCCGGATGCCGTCCTGGACGCGGGGACGGGTGGCGCTGGTCGGCGACGCGGCGGCGTGCCCGTCGTTCCTCGCCGGTCAGGGTTCCGCGCTGGCGATGGTCGAGGCCTACGTCCTGGCCGTCGAGCTCGCCCGTGCCGACGGCGACCATGCCCGCGCGTTCGCCCGTTACCACGAGCGTCTCGGTCCCCTGCTGCGGTCCAAACAGGACGCAGCCGTGGGCCTCGGACTGGCGTTCGCACCGCGGAGCAGGGCCGCGCTGGCCGTGCGGAACGTCGCGATGCGGCTGATGGGCCTCCCCTACGTGCCGAACCTCGTCATGGGCCGCAGCCTGCGCGACGCCGTCGAGCTGCCGGCCGTGCCGGTCGCCTGAGCCGCCGTGGTCCGCCCCCGCTTCGCCAGACTCCCCCCGGCCCAGCAGCAGGCGATCCTGCGCGCCGCGCTCGACGAGTTCGCCACCCACGGCTTCCACGACGCCTCGCTCAACCGGGTCATCGACGCCGCCGGCATCTCCAAGGGCTCGATGTACTACTACTTCGACGACAAGGCAGACCTGTTCGCACACGTCGCACGGGTCGAGTTCGAGCGCCTGCTCGCCGACGTCGGGCCCGTCGCCCGCCCGTCCGAGCCCGGCCCCGACGCCTTCTGGTCGACCGTCGAGCGCTTCTACCGCGACGCCCTCACCCGGCTGGCCGCCCACCCCCGGGTGGCCTCGCTGGCGCGCACCTGGCTCGGGGCGTCGGAGAACCCCGCCCTCCAGCGGGCGCAGCTCGAGCTGGAGGCGACGGTCATGCCGTGGCTGGAACGCGTTCTCGTCCTCGGCCGGTCCAGCGGTGCGGTACGCACGGACCTTCCGTCCGACCTGCTGATCGCCGTCGCGATCGGCATGGGCAGGGCGATGGACACCTGGCTGCTGTCCCGACCGCCCGACGACACCGTGCCACCGCCGACCGGCGCGCTGGTCGGGATGCTCCGCCGCGCCCTCGAACCGCAGACGTGAACGGCTCCGCGGCGGCCGTCGGCACCGGCCGACCGTCGCCGCCGGTCCTGCCCGCTCAGACCGCCGAGATCGGAGGCCGTCGATGCGCCCATGGGGCTTCGGCCTCCAGCTGGCCGGCGAGGCCGAGCAGGATGTGCTCCTCGCCGAGTCTCGCAACGGCCTGGACCCCGACAGGCAGTCCGTCGGCCGTCCAGTGCAGTGGCAGGGAGACCGCCGGCTGCCCCGTCGCGTTCTGGAGCTGCGTGAACGGCGCGAACGACCACATCCGTCGACGGACCTCGAACGGGTCCGCGCCGGGCTCGGTCACGAACGATCCGATGGGCACGGGCGGCAGGCCGAGCGTCGGGGTGAGCATCACGTCGAAGTCCTCGTGGAAGCGTGCGACCTGCCGACTCACGGCCTGTAGGTCCTGCACGGCCGTGAGGTACTCGCCACCGCTGATGTTCTCGCCGCGTCGGGCCATCAGCCACACCAGCGGCTCGATCTCGTCCTCGCGGGGCTCCCGTCCCCGCAGCCGCGTGACGTCGCGGAGACCGGCGGCGACGGCCACCGCGAGCATGCGGGTGAAGTTGCCGAACAAGACGTCCTCGTCGATGGCGGGCCGGGCCTCGACCACCTTGTGCCCCAACGACTCGCAGAGCGCGGCGGCGTGTCGCACCGCCACCCGGCACTCCTCGTGGATGGCGTTCCCGCCGTATGTGTGCTCGGTGAACGCGATCGTCAGCGGCCGATCCACGCGGCCGGTGGCCTCGAGGAACGTCGTGGGCGGATTCCCGAACCAGTACGGCGCACCCGTGTCCGGCCCGTGCGTGGCGTCGAGGGCCGCCGCGGTGTCGCGCACGCTGCGGCTGACGACGTGTTCGGCGACCAGCCCTCCCCAGACCTCGCCGTAGCGGGGGCCGAGCGGATTGCGGCCCCGGCTCGGCTTGAGGCCCACCAGCCCACAGCACGACGCCGGGATGCGGATCGACCCGCCGCCGTCGTTCGCGTGTGCGAGAGGGACGAGGCCGGCCGCGACGGCCGCAGCTGCCCCGCCGCTCGAACCGCCGGTCGACATGTCCGGGTTCCACGGATTCCGGGTCGCACCGAACAGTACGGGCTCGGTCGAGGGACCGACGGCCATCTCGGGCAGGTTGGTCTTGCCGAGGATGATCAGGCCCGCTGCCTTGTACCGCCTCGTCAGCTCCGCGTCCTCGCTCGACACGTTGCCCTCGAGGAACCTGCTGCCCGCCCGGTAGGGCTGTCCCGCGTACTCGGCGAGCAGGTCTTTCAACAGGAACGGGACGCCGTGGAGCGGCCCGGTCGGAGCAGCCGCCGACGGGGCCCGCCGCGCGGCTGCCAGGCCTTCGTCGAACATGTAGTGGATCACCGCGTTGATTCGTGGGTTGAGCGCCTCGATCCTCGAGATGGCCGCGCGCGCGAGCTCTTCGGAGGTGACCTCGCCCTCGCGGACGAGCTCTGCCTGACCGACTGCGTCCACCTCAGCGGCTACCGACATTCCTCGACGACCTCCGGCTTCGTCCCGCCGCCGGCGTCCGCGGACGCGGTACCGGCACCTACGCACGACGGTAGGCGGCGGTGTGCCCGGGATCGATGGGCAGACATCGAGTGCCGCCGCCTCGGGGCTCGACATGTGCTCAACGACCGCGGGAGCGAGGCGGCCGCCGGGACCGCGGCGAGGACGCCCCGGACGTGTGCGGGCGCCCCGAGTTCGGGTGACCCGACGCCCCCTCCCGCCCACCGGACTGCAACTGCACAACCGGTCCCGGTCAAGGCTGTGAGCCTGTCGCTTGTGAGGCAACGTGCCCGCGTCTGTACTGGGCTCGCCGGTCCGCGTGTGCCAGGTCACCCCACAGCGGGTCCGATTCCAGCGGCCGCCCACCCACCGGCAGTCGAGCAACCGAAAGGGACACCACATGACGTGGCGAGTTGGCATTGACATCGGGGGGACGTTCACAGACGTCGTCGCGATCGAGGAGGAGACCGGACGGCGTGTCTACGAGAAGGTCCCGTCGACCCCCTGGGATCCCTCGGAGAGCTTCGCGAACGGGCTCGACGGCCTGACCGGGCACGGAGTCGCCGCCGACGAGACGACCATGGTCATGCACGGCACCACCGTCGCGACCAACGCCATCCTCGAGAGCAAGTACAGCGAGGCCGGCCTGATCGTCGCCCACGGACACCGCGAGGTCCTCGAGTGCGCTCGCCAGACCGTGCCGGGCGGGTTCGGCAACATCGCCTACTGGGAGAAGCCACCGCGGGTGGTGCCGCTCGAGCTCGTCCGTGAGGTGAAGGGCCGCATGGCCCATACCGGGGACGAGATGGTTCCCCTCGACTCCGAGTCCGTCCGCGCGGTCGCCGAGGAGTTCAGGAGCATGGGGATCGAGGCCGTGGCGGTCTCGTTGCTCAACAGCTACCGCAACCCGGTCCACGAGGAGGCCGTCCGCGCGATCTTCACGGAGGTCTACCCGGAGTGCTACCTCACGCTGTCCTCCGAGCTGAGCCGGGAGTACCGCGAGTACGAGCGCACGCTGAGCACCTGCCTCAACACCGCCCTCATGCCCGCCCTGACGCACTACGTCAAGCAGCTGTCCAGCGCGATCGCCCGCAGCGGCGGCAAGTCCGAGCTGTTCGTCATGCAGTCCAACGGCGGCCTCGTCCCGGATGCGGACATCGCCACCCAGCCGATCAAGGCCGTCCTGTCCGGCCCGGCCGCCGGTGTGCTGGCCGCGTGCGCCTTCGGACGAGTGGCCGACGAGCCGGACCTGATCACCCTCGACATGGGCGGCACCAGCACGGACATCTGCCTCATCGAGAACGGGCGCCCGCACATGCTGGCCGAGGGCAAGATCGAGCACTACAACATCAAGACTCCGATGGTCGACATCACGACGCTCGGCGCCGGCGGCGGCTCGATCGCGACGATCGTCGGCGACGACTCCCTGCGCGTCGGACCCCAGAGCGCCGGTGCCAGCCCGGGCCCGGCGGCCTACGGCAAGGGCGGCACGCAGGCGACGGTGACCGACGCCCACGTCGTCCTCGGCCGGATCCCCGAAGCCACGCTGGGCGACGGGTCGATCACGGTCGACCGCGACGCCGCGCGCAAGGCCATCGCCGACAACATCGCCGACAAGCTCGGCGTGACCCCGGAGGAGGCGGCGCTCGGCATCCTCCGGCTCGCGAGCGAGAACATGGCCCGCGGCATCAGCCTGACCAGTGTCTCCCGCGGACGCGACCCGCGCCGGTTCACGCTCTTCCCGTTCGGCGGCGCGGGAGGCCTGCACGCGTGCCGGTGTGCGGAGATCATGCAGACCCGGAAGGTCCTCGTGCCGCTGGCCCCGGGTCTTGCCTGTGCCGAGGGCCTGCTCATGACCGACCTCCGGACGGATGCCGTGTACACCTACGTGCGGCGCGAGGACGAGATCGACCTGCCCGAGCTGCAGCAGGCCTACCGCAAGATCGCGGAGGAGGCGCTCGCGTCCGCCCGCCGCGAGAGCGTCGACCAGCAGCGGGTCGGCGTCGAGACCTTCCTCGACTTCCGCTACAGCAGCCAGGCGTACGAGATCCGCGTACAGGTCGACTCCCACTACGACGGCGACCCCAACGAGCTGTCCGAGGAGGCCTGGCAGAAGGCGATCGAGGAGTTCCACGCCGCTCACGAGCGGACCTACGGCTACTCCTACAAGGGCCAGGACCCCGTGGAGATCGTCGCGCTCGCGGCGGCCGGCATCGGGGAGCTCCGTCGGCCGCCCATCAACGAGGTCGCGCCGAAGAACACCGGCTGGGACGAGGCGAACCTCGGTGACACGCAGGTCTTCTTCGAGGCGAAGGCCGGTCACGAGGGTGGCTGGGTGTCGACCCCCGTCTACCCCCGCGACGGCCTGCCCGTCGGCCTGTCGACCTCCGGACCGGCGATCGTGGTGCAGGAGGACGCGACGTTCGTGCTGGAGCCGGGCTGGTCGATGACCGTGGACAAGAACGGCCAGATCCTCGCCACCCGCGACTGACCCGCGCCTCGGACGGAGACCGACATGACCCAGGAAATCACGCACTTCACGATCGACATGACCCCGTACGAGGACCGCACGCGGTTCGAGCCCATGCGGCTCAAGAGCTGGCCGCGCGACGACGCCGCATGGGAGCGCATCCAGAAGCTGAAGCCGACGCTCGACTCCCTCACCATCGACGTCATCGGCGGCGCCCTCCAGTGGGCCGTCGAGGAGGGCGAGGCCGTCGTCGAGCGGATGGCGCGCAGCAGCATCATCCGCGAGCAGCACGACTACCGCGCCTCGATCAACTCGATCGACTGCGACAACGTGACCACGGTGTCGTGGGCCGCGACCGCCGACCCGATCCGCGACACCTACTCGCTCGAGGAGATCCTCCCGGGCGACGTGTACATCTACAACGACGTCCACGGTTCGTGCGCCACGATCGGCCACCTGCCCGACTACTGCATCGTCATCCCGATCTTCGGAGAGGGCCGCCTCATCGGCTTCTCCCAGGTGTTCGGCCACGTCACCGACGTCGGCGGCGCGGTGCCCGGCAGCTGGCCCATCCGTTCGACCAGCATCTACGAAGAGGGCACGATCTGCCCGGTCGTCAAGCTGTTCGACGCCGGCAGGCTCAACGCGGACGCGCTGAAGATCCTGCTGCGCAACAGCCGCTTCCCGGGCGAGCTCCAGGGCGACATCGACGGGTTCATCGCCTGCGCGCGGCTGATGGAGCGCCGGGTGCTCGAACTCGTCGACCAGTACGGCGCGGACGTCGTCGAGGCGGCGTTCTACGCGATCATGGACCGCTGCGAGAGCGACGCTCGCGCACACGCGCTGCCCAACATCCCCGACGGCACCTACGTCGGCGAGGACTTCATCGAAGAAGACGGCATCTCGAACAAGCCCATCAAGATCAAGTACACCATCCACAAGGACAAGGACCGCATGGTGATCGACGCCAGCGGGACCGGTCCGGTGGCGGAGGGCCCGGTCAACTGGGCGATGGACGGCCGCCACTACATCAAGTGGCTCGGCGCCTTCCTCGCCGGCGAGGCAGGCCAGGAGCTCCTCGTCAACGAAGGCATGGGCCGGGTGATGCAGATGATGATCCCGCCCGACACCGTCCTGTCGGCGCGGCATCCCGCACCCGTCGTCGACCGCATGGAATGCATGCTGGTCATGATCAACGCCTACACGGCGGCGCTGGCGAAGGCGCACAAGGGAAACGTCATCGCCGGGATGATGAACATCCAGCTCTACGGCATCTGGGGCCACGACGACGACGGCAACGAGTACCTCTACCGCGAGATCTTCGGTGCCGGCTCGGGTGCACGCCCCTGGGCCGACGGGACCGACACCGTCGACCTCGTCCCCCACTCCAAGAACCTGCCAGCGGAGTTCATCGAGCAGCGGTACCCGATCGTCGTCGAACGAGTCGGCCTCTACAAGGACTCCGGCGGTGCCGGGCTCTACCGGGGCGGGCTGGGGTACCTCAAGGACGTGCGCTGCCTCGCCGACGGGTTCCTCTCGATCACCGCGTACCGCACGGTGTTCGGCCCGTTCGGCGTCAACGGCGGCAAGGCCGGCCTCCCGGGCGTGTGCTGGATCAACCCCGGCACACCCGACGAGGTCAAGCTGGTCCACCGTCAGCAGATGGTCCCGGTGAAGAAGGGCGACATCGTCCGTATCACGACCCCCGGCGGCGGCGGATGGGGCGACCCGCTCAAGCGCGACCCCGAAGCCGTGCGCCTCGACGTCCACCGCGCCCTCGTGTCGCCGGAGAGCGCTCGTGACGACTACGGAGTCGTCCTCGTCGACAGCGACGACCCGCGCCACCCCATTGCGGTCGACACCGAGGCGACCGCCGACCGTCGGCGCGAGCTCGCCGCCAACCGCGCCCCGCTCAAGCTCATCGACCGCGGCGAGGCCTTCAACAAGATGGTCGAGGAAGGCCTCATCGAGGTCAGTGACTACGACGACCTCGCCTACGACGAGAACGGCAACCCGGTCGGCTGACGGATCGCGCGACGCCGGGGTGACGGACCGACCCGTCCCCCGGCGTCGCGGCCTGCCCTCTCCCATCCGCACCTCTCTAGGAGTCACGATGAGTCAGCAGGACGTGCCTGCCGACCGACGCGTCCACGACGTCCCCGGCCTCGGGTCGCCGGTCGAGATGGTCATCGACCGTTGGGGCGTCACCCACATCTACGCCTCGTCGTCGCACGACGCGTTCCTCGCCCAGGGCTACAACGCCGCCCGCGACCGGCTGTGGCAGATCGACCTGTGGCGACGCCGCGGCCTGGGGCTCCTGTCCGAGGTGTTCGGACCGCAGTTCGTCGAGCGTGACCGGGCCGCCCGGCTGTTCCTCTTCCGCGGCGACATGCGCCAGGAATGGCTCGCGTACGGCTCCGACACCAAACGGATCGCGTCCGCGTTCGTCGCCGGCGTCAACGCGTACGTCGATCTGGTGCGTTCCTCGCCCGACCTGCTGCCGCCGGAGTTCCGCCGGCACGGCTACCTGCCGTCGCACTGGCACGCGGAGGACGTCGCCCGCATCCGCAGCCACGGCCTGTTCCAGAACGTCCGCGAGGAGGTCGCCCGGGCGCGGACGGTCAGGGACTACGGCGCCGCGGTCGAGGAGCTGCGCAAGGCCCGGGAGCCGTTCGTCCCGCTCACGGTGCCCGACGGCCTGGACCTGCACGCGATCCCCGACGACGTCCTCGACGTCTACGAGCTCGCGACGACCTACCCGGACTTCACCGAACCCGCCCGCGTGCCCTCCTCGGCCGCCGTCCTGATGGAGGGCAGCAACAACTGGGTTCTCGGCGGGCAGGTCACCGAGACGGGGCGGGCGATCGTCGCCAACGACCCGCACCGGGCGCTGTCGCTGCCGTCGCTGCGCTACCTCGTCCATCTGAGCACCCCCTCGTTCAGCGTCATCGGCGGCGGGGAGCCGGCACTGCCCGGGGTCTCGATCGGGCACAACGGCGCGCTGGCGTTCGGGATGACGCTGTTCAGCGTCGACCAGGAGGACCTGTACGTCTACGAGCTCGATCCCGACGACCCGACGCGCTACCGCTACGGCGACGGCTGGGAGCGGATGCGGGTCGAGCGCGACGTGGTGCCGGTCCGGGGAGGCACCGAGGTCGAGATCGAGTTCCTCTTCACCCGGCACGGTCCGGTCGTCCGCACGACGCGGACGCACGCGTTCGCCGTCCGCGCCGCGTGGCTCGAGCCGGGCATGGCACCCTACCTCGGCAGCGTGGACTACATGCGGGCCACGGACTTCGAGAGCTTCGGCGCGGCCATGAACAGATGGGGCGCGCCCGCGGAGAACCAGATCTACGCCGACGTCCACGGGAACATCGCCTGGAAGGCGGCCGGACTCGCCCCGCGTCGCCCGAACTGGGACGGGACGATGCCCGTGCCGGGCGACGGACGCTACGAGTGGGACGGCTTCTACGACGCCGACGAGCTGCCCGGGATCGAGAACCCCGAGCCGGGATGGTTCGCATCGGCGAACGAGATGAACCTCCCGCCCGACCATCCCGCGGGGAAGACGGTCACCCACGACTGGTACGCACCCGATCGGAAGCACCGTATCGACGCGGCGATCGCGGGCGGACTGGTGCGGTCGGTCGGCGACGCCGCCCGCTTGCAGAACGATGTGACGAGTCTTCCTGCGCAGCGGATCCTCCGGGTTCTCGGGCCGCTCACCGACGGCGACGCCGCGCCCGGCCTGGCGATGCTCAGGGAGTGGGACGGCGTCCTCGAGGCGACGTCGGCGGCCGCGGCTCTCTTCGAGGTGTGGCACCGGCGCCATCTGCGCCCGGCGGTGCTCGCCGCAGCGCTGCACCGCCTGCTGCCCGCCGCCGAGGTCGACGATGCGGTCGCCCGACTCGTGCCCGACGAGTCGCTGCTCGCCGACTCGCGGGTCCTGCTCGACCTGCTCGAGGATCCCGGCGATCGCCTCGGACCGGACCCGGCCGACACGCTGCGCCACGTCATGATCTCGTCGCTCAAGGCCGCGTTCGCCGAGTGCGAGTCGCTGATGGGCAACGACCCCGCGACGTGGGCGTGGGGACGGCTGCACGTCTCCGTGCTCCGTCACCCCCTCGGGGTCACCGACGACCGGACCGGAGACGTCGTGACGGTCGGGCCGGTCCCTCGTGGTGGGAGCGGGGACACGGTGTGCGACACCGCCTACGACTCCGCCTTCGTGCAGACGGGCGGATCGACGTTCCGTGTGGTGATCGACGTGGGCGACTGGGACGCGTCACTCGCGCTGAACCACCCCGGCCAGTCCGGCGACCCGCGCTCACCGCACTTCGCCGACCTCGTGGACGGCTGGGCGCGGGGGCAGTACTTCCCGCTGCTCTACAGCCGGTCCGCCGTCGAGTCGGCGGCCGAGCTGGTGCTCGAGCTGCGGCCTCCGGACTGAGTACCGCTCGGTCCTCGTGCTCGCTACGGGGTGCCGCCGGCCGGCTTCCCGGCGCTCATCGCGAAGAGGAAGCCGGCCGCGTCCCGAGGTCGGCGGACGTCCACACCGGTCAGGCTGCGGAGGCGTTCGAGACGGTTCAGCACCGTGTTCCGATGACAGAAGAGCTCGCCGGCGGCGCGCGAGACCGTGCCGTCCCCGTCACAGAACACCCGCGCGGTCTCGAGGAGCACATCCCCGTCCTGCACGTTCTCCAGACAGCGATGGATCCGGTCGGCCAACGCCTGGGTCACGAGCGGAGCCTGGGTCGCCGCGACCGAGAGCCACGCATCCTCGAGCAGGCCCGGCGAGCTCCGGTCCTCGGGGAGCGCCGCGAGGATGTCCGACGCGATCCTCGTCGCGCGCGGCACCTCGTCCAGCCCGTGAGCCGGCGGGGCGACGGCACACCGGATCCCCCCGAGGCAGATCATGACGCGCTTGTCCTGCTCCTGCGTGCTCTGGATGACGAGCAGGTCGCCACCTTCGACCTCCTGGTAGTGGAAGGACCATCGCAAGGCCATGAGCGCGTCGCGCGCGTCACGGAGACGCCCCGCGTGCTCGCGGGTCGCGATCACGACCCGGAACCGCCCCTCCACCGGGAGCTCGAGCACCTCCGCCGCGTTCTTGACGACATCGGGACGCTCCCCGTCGCACTTGAGCAGGCGTCGGAACCACTCACGTCGACGGTCGTCGGAAAGGTCGTCGAGTTCGTTCGACCGACGTCGGTAGGCCTCGGTGATGCGTTGCGTGTGGTCCTCGACGATCGCCCAGATCGCCGGGGCATGCTGCAACAGCGCTGCCGCCTCGTGGTCGTCCGCCTCCGCCAGCATCGCCTCCCAGACGACCTGGAAATCGCGGTTGGCCGCGGCCTGCACCTCGCTGAGCGGGACACCCTGCTCCGCCCGCCGGACCCCGACCCGGTGGGACACCTCGGCGAGATGCTCGGCGACCTCGAACCCGGCGATGCGACGCCAGATGAGCTCGAACACCTCGAGTGCCTTCGCCCGGAGCTCGTCGTGATCGACCCACGAATCGCCGTACAACCCGGACCGCCTCAGCAGCACGAGCCATGCGCGGTACTGGTCGTCCACCCGGGGCAGGCAACGACCCGCCACGGCCCTGAGCGCATGTCGCGAGGACTCGTCCACGTCGGGGTGACCCACATCGTCACGATAGGGCAGGCGAGCTGATGCCGACGTGCTCCAGTCGGCCTGAATGTCCGTTTCTCCGAATGTCCTCACCGTGATGCAGGATCGGGTCGTGCCGCACCGCCCCATCCGGCTGTCGCGGTGATCGTCCTCGAGGGAGCCGGGCGCGCGTTCTGCTCCGGCGCCGACCTCGACGACCCACCCGGACCGGCACCTGTCGGCAGCTCACCGGAAACCAGGCGAGAGGCCGCCCGCTTCGGCGAACGTGCCGTCCGCGAGGCCCGGCCGGTCACCGTCGCGCGCGTCCACGGCCACGCGATCGGCGGCGGCCTCCTGCCGGCAGCCGCCAACGACATCCGGGTCGCCGGAGCTGGGCGCGAGTTGATCCTTTTCGGGACCGAGGTGCCTGCCCCGGAGGCGAAGCGTCCCGGACTCGTGCACGACGTGGCCGACGGGATCGCCGCCCTCGACGCCGCGGTCGCCGAACGGGTCAGCCATACAGGTGGCCCTCCGGCGACGCCGCACGACCCGGACGCCTCGGGTCACCTGGCCGACGGAGAGAGGCGGACCGGACAGGCGACGGCGAGGTCCAGCACCGCGTTGATGCGGCCCAGTGCCAGCCACTTCGACGTCGACACGACGAGCGCCACGATCTCGGCGGGCTCGAACGTCGCTCGCATGCGTGACCAGAACGGCTCGTCGAACGCCTGCGTCCCGGCGACGAAGCGCTCGGCGAACTCGATCGCCAGCGCCTCCTCGGGGGCGTAGCGGTCGCGGAGGTCCGGATCCCCGACGCCGGTGTAGAACGCCTCGTCCATCCCGTGCGCCGCGAGGTCGTCCACCCGGGTGTCGCGGCACACCTGGCAGCCGTTCAGCTCGGCGACGCGCATCCGCGCCGCCTCGGCGACCCGGACCGGCAGCCGGGTGTCGGCCTGGACCGTCGCGCTGAAGGCCTCCGTCGCCGGGCCGAGCTCCGGGCACAGCTGCCACAGCGGGGCGCGGCCCTCGCCGGGCGGCAGGTCGAACGGGCTCATCCGCTACTCCTCGTAATCCATGTATATGATGATGATGTCAGGGCGGTCCTCCGAGGTCGAGCCCGCAGCGCCCCGATCCCTTCGTCCGGAGTGAGCCCATGACCATCGACGACGACCGGCTGCGCCCGCTCGTGGACCGGGCCGAGATCCACGACGTGCTGATGCGCTACTGCCGCGGGGTCGATCGCGCCGACGTCGAGCTGATCCGCTCCGTCTACCACCTCGACTCCGTCGACGACCACGGCTACTGGACCGGCCCCGGCCCGGACTTCGCCGAGTTCATCGTCGGACGGCTGACGGCGAACGCGCTGCGCACCACGCACGCCGTGGCGAACGAGCTGATCGAGCTCGACGGGGACACGGCGCGGGTCGAGACCTACGTCTTCGCCTACCTGTGGCGGGCGACCGGGGACGGCGGGAGCGCCGAGGCGCTCGACGTGTTCGCCGGTCGCTACGTGGACCTGTTCGCGCGCAGGGACGGGCAGTGGCGGATCGCGAGCCGCACGGTGGTGCACGACTGGTCGTGCACCCCGCAGGTCCTCCCACCGGGGTTCGGGCTGCCCCTGGACACGTTCGCGCAGGGCACGCGCGACCGTTCCGACCACTCCTACGGGCTCCTGGGGACGAGCGGCGCGGCGCAGGTCCCGCCCTCGGCACGCGCGCGATAGACGGCGCACGACCGGCTCGGCGGCGCCCATGTCGGCCTCGCGCGGACGAGGCCCGGCTCGGCGGTGCGGTGACCCGCGTCCTGCGGAGTCCGGTGCCCGTCCGCCCCGGCCGTCGGAGGTTCGTCACTCCTGCCGCACCGGCCCACGAGCCGATCCACGGCCCAGCGACGAGACCGCCCGGCCACGTCGCCACGCGCATCGTCGCGACGGTGCCGGCGCGCGGGTCGGCTCCGGCCCGTGGAGCGGGCTGCGTCGCGTCGGGTGACGATTCGGTACGTCTCGGACACGGGCGTGACCGCGGTGGGGACCGGTCGTTCAAGGGGGTAGCCACCGGCAGAAAGGCCCGCTCGTGCCCTCCCGTCTCCGCCGCGCCCTCTGCGGCGTCGCACTGGTCGCCGCCACCGTCACCACGGCGCTGGGGATGACCGTCTCCGCCGGGGCCGCCGACGCCGCGCCGGTCACCGCTCTCCTCGACCCCGCGGCCGTGATGGGCCTGCTCGACGCCCGCGCCGCCCTGGGACTGCCGGCGGAGATCGCCGACTACGGCGTCGACGAGCAGGCCCACCGCGTCGTCGTCGATCTCACCGGTGCCGGTCGCACGCCCGCCGTCGACACGTTGCTGTCCGGGATCGACCCGTCGGTGCTGCAGGTGCACACCGGCGTCCCGGCGCCGCACCACGACGCCGCGCTCGAGGGCGGCGACACGATCGTCAGCGGCGACCTGCGCTGCACCGCCGGGTTCCCCGCGACCGGTGGCGGGCGCACGTGGCTGCTCACGGCCGGGCACTGCACGCGCGGTACCGGCACGTGGTCGGTCGAGACGGCGGACGGCGAGCTGGTGCCGATCGGGTCGGGCGCCCGCACGGCGGCGGCGGGCACCGACGTCGGCGCCGTCCCGGTGACCGCCGGCGGCTGGCACGTCCGGGCCGCGGCCGGCACCGTCGCGGTGCGCGGCGCGACCGAGGCGGGCCCCGGCGCGGCGGTGTGCCTCTACGGTTCGACGAGCGGGAAGGTGTGCGGCACCGTCATCGCCCGCAACCGCACCGTCAACTTCGACGGCACCGTCCAGTACGGGATGACGGCGACGACGATCTGCTCCGCCGAGGGCGACTCCGGCGGGCCCTACGTGACACCGTCGGGGCAGGCGCAAGGCATCCACAGCGGCGGGGGCATCGGCAGCGGCTGCACCAGCTACTTCACGCCGGTGTCGGTCGCCGTGTCGGCGTTCGGCCTGCGGCTGTTGACGAGCTGACCGGCGGCCACTCAGCCCCGGGCGTCCCCCCGGACCGCGCGGCGCAACCGCGGGAGCCGCTCCGCGAGCACCCGCTCGGACCCGCGCGTCGTCGGGACGTAGTAGTCGCGGCCGACCAGGTCGTCCGGCGGGTACTGCTGGGCGAGCACGCCGTCGGCGTCGTCGTGCGGGTAGCGGTAGCCCACGGCGTTGCCGAGCTTCTCGGCGCCGGAGTAGTGCCCGTCGCGCAGGTGCGGGGGCACCGAACCGACCGCCCCCGCCCGGACCTCGGCCATCGCGGCGTCGATCGCCGTGATCACCGCGTTGGACTTCGGCGCCGTGGCCAGGTGCAGCGTGGCCTGGGCCAGCGCGATCCGTGCCTCCGGCATCCCCACGAGCTGCACCACCTGCGCCGCGGCCGTCGCGGCCTGCAGCGCCGTCGGGTCGGCGAGGCCGATGTCCTCGCTCGCGTGGATCATCAGCCGGCGGGCGATGAACCGCGGGTCCTCCCCCGCGACGATCATCCGCGCCAGGTAGTGCAGGGCCGCGTCGGGATCCGACCCGCGGATCGACTTGATGAAGGCGCTGATGACGTCGTAGTGCTGGTCGCCCGCCCGGTCGTAGCGGACGGCGACCTCGGTCACGGCGCGCTCGACGTCGGCGAGGCCGATGCTGTGCCCGCCTGCCGACCGCACCCCGTCGGCCGCGGCCTCGAGCGCCGTCAGCGCCCGCCGCGCGTCGCCCGCCGCGAGCCGGACCAGCGCGTCCTCACCGTCGTCGGCGAGCTCGACCGAGCCGCCCAGGCCCCGCCCGTCGACGACGGCGCGACGCAGCAGGGCGCGCAGCTCGTCGGGTTCCAGGGAACGCAGCTGCAGGATCAGCGAGCGCGACAACAGCGGTGAGACGACCGAGAACGACGGGTTCTCGGTGGTCGCCGCCACGAGCAGCACCAGCCGGTCCTCGACGGCGCCGAGCAGCGCGTCCTGCTGCGTCTTGGAGAAGCGGTGCACCTCGTCGATGAACAGGACCGTCGACCGGCCGTCACGGTCGAGGCGGCGCCGCGCGTCCTCGATCACCGCGCGCAGCTCCTTGACCCCCGCCGAGAGCGCCGAGAGCGCGACGAAGTGCCGGCTGCCGGCGCCCGAGCGGGCCATGAGCCGCGCCAGGGTCGTCTTGCCGGTGCCGGGCGGGCCGTAGAGCAGCACCGACGCGGGCGCCCCACCCTCGAGCAACCGGCGCAGCGGCGCCCCCGGCCCGAGCAGGTGCCGCTGGCCGACGACCTCGTCGAGCGAGCGCGGCCGCATCCGCACGGCCAGCGGCGCGCCCTCGCGGACCTGCGGCTCGGCGGGCCCGCCGAACGCGTCGTCCGGCTCGGCGATGTCGAAGAGACCGTCGGTAGTCATCGACGACCAGCCTGCCACCGCGGCCCGACAACCCTGCGCCGGCCGTCCGCGCACACCCGGCGGCGTCGCCGGGACGTTTCGGATACTGGGATCACAGTTCCGGATCGCAGGATGCTGGCGGAGAATGGGCTACGGGACGGGCCCACCCGGTCGCGTCCCGTTCCTCTCGCAGTGATCGATCCGCGCGGGACCGCGGTCGGGCGCCGAACCAGCGCCCGACCCCACTCCGTCGTCCGACGACGGAGGTCCCGCCCGCGTCCGCCGGGCGGTCACCGCGACCGGGAGGCCGACATGTGCTCCGCACCCGCACGTCCCGTCCATCCCGCCCCGGAGCCCGTCCCTGCAGGCCCTGTGCCGCTGGCGGCCCGGATGCGGGCCGTCCGAGGCTCGGCGATCCGTGACCTGCTGACCCTCACCGCGCGCCACGACGTGCTCAGCCTCGCCGGCGGGCTGCCGGCCGTCGACCTCATGCCGCACGAGCGCATCGCCGCCGCCACCGCCCGCGCGCTCGCCGCACCGGCGGCCGTCCAGTACAGCGAGACGGCAGGCATCGGCGCCCTGCGCGAGGCCGTCGCCGCGCACGAGTCGGCCCGGACGGGCCGCGACCTGGGCCCCGCCGACGTCGTCGTGACGAGCGGGTCGCAGCAGGCACTGGACCTGCTCGCCCGCGCGACGCTCGACCCCGGCGCGGCGGTCGTCGTCGAGGACCCCGCCTACGTCGGGGCACTGCAGGTGTTCCAGGCCGCGGGCGCGGTGCTGCACGGCGTCCCCGTCGACGCCGACGGCATGGACCTCGACGCGCTCGAGCGCCTGCTCGACGGGGGTCTGCGGCCACGCCTGGTGCACACCGTCGCGAGCTTCCACAACCCGCGCGGGGTCACCCTGTCCCAGCAGCGACGGGCCCGCCTCGCGCGGCTGGCCGACAGGTACGGCTTCCTCGTCGTCGAGGACGACCCGTACGGACTGATCGCGTTCGAGGGACCGCCGCCGGTGCCGGTCGCGGCCCACGGCGACCGGGTGGCGCGGCTCGGCAGCGCGTCGAAGATCCTCGCGCCCGCCCTGCGGGTGGGCTGGCTCGTCGCGCCGCCCGAGGTGGGCGCGGCCGTCGAACGGCTCAAGCAGTCCACCGACCTGTGCGGGTCGGCGCTGACCCAGACCGTCGCGGCGGAACTGCTCGCCGACACCGACTGGCTGCAGCGCCATCTCGACGGCCTGCGCGTGGCCTACCGATCCCGGGCCCGCGCGTTCACCGCGGCCGTCGACGAGGCGTTCGGCGACGCCGTCGAGCGCAGCACCCCGACTGGCGGGATGTTCTGCTGGCTGCGGTTCACCGACGGCCGCGACACCTCCGCCCTGCTGGCCCGCGCGATCGAGCACGGCGTCGCGTTCGTGCCGGGCTCCGCGTTCGCCGTGCACGACCCGCTGACATCGGCCTTGCGCTGCAGCTTCGCGACCTACCCCGAACCCGTCCTCCAGGACGCGGTGCGCAGACTGGCCCGCGCGGCGGCGTCCTCGACGGCCCCCTCGACGGCCACGGCGTCGTAGGGTTGGCGACCGTGCGGGAGATCCTCGAATTGCTGGAGCGTGACTCGGCGCTGAGTCACGACACCATCGCGACGATGCTCGGCCTGCCGGTCGAGGAGGTGTCGGCGCGGATCGCGGAGTGGGAGGCCGCGGGCGTCATCCGGCGCTACAAGGCCGTCGTCAACTGGGAGGCCGTCGACGACACCATCGCCCGGGAGAAGGTGGTGGCGTTCATCGACGTCGCGGTCGCGCCGGCGCGCGGGGTCGGCTTCGACGACGTCGCCCTGCGGATCTCCCGGTTCGACGAGGTCAGGAGCGTGCACCTCGTCTCCGGCGGGCACGACCTGCGCTGCACCGTCGTGGGTCGCGACATCCGCGCGGTCAGCGACTTCGTGAGCCAGCGGCTGTCGACGATCGACCGGGTGCAGTCGACCGCCACGCACTTCGTCCTCAAGACCTTCAAGCGCGACGGCGACGTCTTCGCCGAGCCGGAGCCCGACCACCGGCTCCGCGTCACCCCGTAGGAGGTCCCGGTGAAGCCGCTCAACGAGGTCATCTCCGCGTGTCCGCCGTCGGGCATCCGGCGGTTCTTCGACATCGCCGCCGAGATGGACGACGTGATCTCCCTCGGCGTCGGCGAGCCCGACTTCGTGACGCCCTGGCGCATCCGCGAGGCCGGCATCTACGCCCTCGAGCACGGGTACACGACGTACACGTCCAACGCGGGCCTTCCCGCGCTGCGGATGCTGATCTGCTCTCAGCTGCAGGAGCGCTACGCCGCGGAGTACGCGTGGGACAGCGAGTGCCTCATCACGACGGGCGTGTCCGAGGGCCTGGACCTCGCGCTGCGGGTGCTGCTCAACCCCGGCGACGAGGTGATCGTCCCGGAGCCCTGCTACGTCGCGTACGAACCGTGTGTGGCCTTCGCGGGCGGGGTGGCGGTCACCGTGCCGACGCGCTGGGAGGACGGCTTCGCGATCGACGTCGACACCGTCGCCGCGGCGATCACCCCGCGCACCAAGGCGATCCTGATCGGGTCGCCCGCCAACCCGACCGGTGCCGTGCAGCCCCGCGCCGCGCTGCAGGCGCTCGCGGAGCTCGCCGCGCGGCACGACCTGTACCTGATCTCCGACGAGATCTACGACCGGCTGACCTACAACGGCGTGCACACCTGCCTCGGCGCGATCCCGGCGGCCCGGGAGCGGACCGTCGTGCTCGGCGGGTTCTCCAAGGCACAGGCGATGACGGGTTGGCGCGTCGGCTGGATCTGTGCGCCCCAGCCGATCGCCGAGCTGTGCGTCCGGGTGCACCAGTACACGATGCTGTGCGCCCCGCACGTCTCCCAGCTCGCCGCGGTCGAGGCGTTGACCTCGGCCAACACCGACGTCGAGGAGATGGTCGCCGACTACGACCGGCGGCGGCGGGTGTTCGTCAAGGGACTGCGCGAGACCGGCCTGGAGTGCCCCGAGCCGGAGGGTGCGTTCTACGCGTTCCCGAGCATCCGATCGTCGGGACTCGACTCCGAGACCTTCGCCGAGCGGCTGCTCAAGGAGCAGGGCGTCGCGGTCGTACCGGGGAACGTCTTCGGGCCGTCGGGCGAGGGCCACGTCCGGTGCTCCTACGCGACGGCGCTGCCGCTGCTGGAGCAGGCGGTCGATCGGATCGGGGACTTCCTCCGGTCGCTCTGAGGCGGGAGGCGACGGGTCGGGCCGAGGAGGCCCGACGCGGGCCGGCGGCCGAGTCCGGCCGGCACGGCCGATCGTCACGGCCGGTCGTCACGGCCGGTCGTCGGACGTCCGAGAGTCGCCGGTCCGAGGGTCGGGGCCGGGACGGAGTTGCGGGATCGCAACGCGCCCGGGGCACGTCGTTCACAGTTCCGCAACAGCGTTGCGGCACGCTGCCGACATGGACGCCACGAGCACCCGTCACGGGGCCTGCCTCACCTGCGCGCGGCCCCGCACCCTCGACGACGTACACAGCCTCGAGTGGAGCAGCGAGCACGCTCCCGACGGCACCATCGGTTTCCGCTGCGGCCCGTGCACCCGCGAGCAGCTGTGGCGGATCGAGGCGCTCCTCGCGCCCGAGCCCGTCGCCGCGGCACCCGTCGCCGCCTGACGTCCGCCCGCCGGGAGCGGCCACTCCCCGAGATCCGGGCGCTCGTGGACGCGCGCGTTCGTCGCGTCGTCGTGCACGGCGCACTGCGCGGCTGCTCACGCCCGCGCCACCCCGGGGCGCCGTGTCCTCCGGCCGGGACCTACGGCTCCGTGCGCCCGCCGCGCAGCCCGTCGACCAGTCCGAGCGCGATCACGGGCCCCAGGTCGCCGGCGCGGCGCACCAGCCACGGCAGCCCCTTGACGACGAGCCAGGCGATCCGGTGCGTCGTCGTCACCCGGCGACCGCCGGAGCATTCCGGCGACACCGGCTCCGGCACCGCCCAACCCGCGGCGGCGACGACGTCCGCGAGGGCCCCCGCGAGCAGCCGGTGGCCGAACTCCGACGGATGCAGCCGGTCGACCGCCCAGGCCGAACGTTCGTAGCCCCCCGGCAGCGCGTCGAGATCGAGCACGGTCGCCCCGGCCCGGTCGGCCGCCGCATCGATCGCGGCGTTGAGCAGCTCGATCCGCGTCCGGAGGGCCCGCCGCAGCGGGGCCGGGAGCCGGAAGACACGGGTGTGGTCGTGGTAGCGCAGGACGACGACCAGCGCCCCCGCTTCCCGCAGGGCCGCGAGCGTCGCGGCGCAGTCCGCCTCGAGTGCGGCGGGATCGAAGTCCGAGCGCAGGGTGTCGTTCATCCCGGCGCAGACGATCGCGATGTCGGGGCTGGACCCGAGGGCCGCGGGGAGCTGCTCGGTGCGCAGCCGGCGCATCCGGGCGCCGGAGCGAGCGAGGTTCGTCAGCCGGGTCCGCGGGGCGGGCTCGCCGGCGGTGCCCGGGTGCTCGCGACGGGCGTGATCGGCACCGGTCTGCCCGACGGTCCGTCCGGCCGTCTGTCCGGCGGTCTGTCCGGCGGTCTGTCCGGCGGTCTGTCCGGCGGTCTGTCCGGCGGCAGCGCGACCGGCGGCGGCCTGACCGGCAGTGGCGTGACCGGCAATGGCGGGTGGTGCGTCCAGGGCGTCGCGCAGCAGGACGGGGAACCCGCGCCAGCCGCCGCCCGCCGCGGGGTCCCCGATTCCGACCGCCGTCGAGTCGCCGAGGACGGCGAGTCGCTCGACCCGCCTCCCGCCCCCGGCGGGCCCCGGGCGTCTCGCTGCCGCCGCGTGCGCGCACCGCGACACGGATTGCCCGGCGAGGACCGGCGCGGCCGGCGGGTGCCCCACGGGCGCGGGGGGCGGCGGCGTCACCGACCACGGCCGGGCCGCCCCGGCGGACGCGGCCCTCGACGGCGCCACCGGCTCGGGATGTAGCGGCCCCGGGGGCAGGCCGCCGTCGGGTGGGCTCACGGCGCCCGTGGGTTCCGGGTCGTCCGCGGCACGCGCGGGCCCCGGACGGGACGCGGTCGTCCGCCCCTCGGCGCTGGTCGGGGCGGCGGCGGGCCGGAGCGACGGGGCGGGCGGCGCGATCACGCGCTCACGATCGCTCCCGCCGCCGGACCGGCGGTGTGCGTGCGGTGACGCGTCGCGGGCGGCCGGGGGAACGTCCGGTGCGCGGTCAGACCGCGCTGCGGAACGCCGGGTACAACGGCAACGCCGCCGGCGCGTCGGAGAACCGGGCGCGCAGCGCCGCCGTCACGGCGTCGGCGAGCTCGACCGTCGCCGCGAGCCCCTCGGCCTCGGCCGCGGCCGTGCCGAGCCGGCGCCAGTAGTCGCACAGCGCTGTGCTGATCCGCGGCGAGCGCCCGGGCTCCGGTCCCATCGAGGTGTCCCGTTCACGGATCCGTGGCAGCAGCCACCACGTGCACAGCCACACCCACAGCAGCTGGGCGTCGAGCAGGCGGCGGTCCAGGCGCAACGGGTCGTCGAGGTCGGGCCAGACGACGGCGATCTCGTCGCGCCACGCTTCGAGCATCGCCTCGCTCATCCCCTCGGGCATCGCGAAGCTCGCCCGGCACCCCGGGAACGGCACCCGGAAGTAGGCGGCGTCGAGCGCCACGTCGCGGAAGCAGCCCCATTCGAAGTCGACGAACCGCACGCCGCGGCTGGTGACGAGGTTGTTGTCCGGGCACGTGTCCGACGGGCTGAACGCCCGGTACCGGGTGCCGCCGAGCAGTCGCGCGGTCTCGTGGACCTGCGCCGTCGCCGCCGCGGAGACCTGCACCCCGAGCACGGACTCCAGCAGGCCGGGCAGCCCGGCGATCGCGGCGCGGGCCTCGTCGGCCACGGGATCGCGCCAGGTCTTCTCACCGAGGCGGCGCAGCAGCGCCCCGAAGTCGTTCTCCCGGCCCGCGGTGGCGGCCTGCATCCGGCCGAGGGCCCGCGCCCAGCTGATCAGGTAACGCTGGGCGGCGGCCGCGTCGGGTCCGAAGAGCTTGTCCGCCAACGTCGAGCTGCGGCCCAGGTCCTCCAGCACGAGCAGCCGGGCCTGCGGGTCGTGGGCGATGATCACCGGGCTGGGCCGGGCGTCGGCCGGCATCGCGGTGAACAGCTGGCAGCTCGCGACCTCGAAGTGGAACGGGTCGGGCCGGTCGGAGTCGGCGTCGCCGACGTAGTGCTTGACGACGACCGTTCGGCGCATCGAGAACGGGTTGCGCGCCACGCGGGCGCGCGCGACCACCGACCGGTCGCTGCCACCCAGGTCCTCGGGGTCGGCCAGGACCACCGACGCGCCGTAGCGTCGGGTCAGGAGGCGCTCCGCGGCAGCCAGCGCCGCGAGCACCGGCCTGGGGAAGTCGGCCAGGTCACGAACCATCGGCGATGACCTTACCCGGCGAGAGCCTGGTTCCCCCGATGGAGCGGCGTCGATCTGCGCAGGGCTGGTGTCAGCGCCCGCGGTCCCAGGGCCGCAACACGTCTCGTCGCTCCGCCCGGCGGGCCGCGCCGCAGCCCGCAGAGCAGCGACGACCGCCGCAGCGCCGACCACGGACCGAACCGCGGGCGCCGGCCGCACCCGGCGCCCACGCTCCCCGGGGGAGACGGCGTGTCGCAGCGCGGCGCCGGAGCGGCGACGGCCTCCGTGGGTCCGACCGGACCGCTGCCGCCGACCGCGAACAGAGCCCGGCCGCATGCCCCGCGCTGCTCCCGCGGATACCGGGCGACCGAGTGCCGCCCGAACGCACATGCCGCCCCCACCGCGGATCGAGCCCGACTGCGGGGCGCGCGCTGCCCCGCGCGGACACTGCCGACCGACGGGATCAGCTCCCGGCGGGCGGTTCGGCCTGGTCCTTGGGCTTCGGCGGGGTCGCGTCGACGCCCGCCTCCTTGCGCTGTGCCGCCGTGATCGGCGCGGGCGCCTGGGTCAGCGGGTCGAACCCGCCACCGGTCTTCGGGAACGCGATGACGTCGCGCAACGACTCCGCCCCCGAGAGCAGCATGCAGATGCGGTCCCAGCCGAACGCGATGCCGCCGTGTGGCGGCGGGCCGTACTGGAAGGCGTCGAGCAGGAAGCCGAACTTCTCCTGCTGCTCGGCCTCGTCCATGCCGAGCAGGGCGAACACCCGCTGCTGCACGTCGGAACGATGGATACGGATCGAGCCGCCGCCGATCTCGTTGCCGTTGGCGACGATGTCGTAGGCGTAGGCCAGCGCCTGGTCGGGCGCCTCCTCGAAGCGGTCGAGCCAGTCCTCGTTCGGGGAGGTGAAGGGGTGGTGCACGGCGGTCCAGCCGATCTCCTCCCCCTTGTCGTCGCGGACGCGCTCGAACATCGGCGCGTCGACGATCCACACGAACGACCAGGCGCTCTCGTCGACCAGGCCGACGCGGCGGGCGATCTCGCCGCGTGCCGCACCCAGCAGCGCGCGGGCGTCCGACGGGTGACCCGCGGCGAAGAAGATCGCGTCGCCGGGGTCGGCGCCCACGGCCTTGGCCAGCCCGTCGCGCTCGACGTCGGACAGGTTCTTGGCGACGGGACCGCCGAGCGTGCCGTCCTCGCCGACGGTGACGTAGGCGAGGCCGCGGGCCCCGCGCTGACGGGCCCACTCCTGCCACGCGTCGAACTGCCGACGCGGCTGCGACGCGCCACCGGGCATCACGACCGCGCCCACGTAGTCGGCCTGGAAGACGCGGAACGACGTCGCGGAGAAGTACTCGGTGAGCTCGGTGAGCTCGATGCCGAAGCGCAGGTCGGGCTTGTCGGACCCGTAGCGCGCCATCGCCTCCGCGTAGGTCATCCGCGGGATCGGCAGCGGGATCTCGTAACCGGCGAGCTCGCGCCACAGCGCCGCGGTGACGGCCTCGCCCAGCTCGATGACGTCGTCCTGGGAGACGAAGCTCATCTCGATGTCGAGCTGGGTGAACTCGGGCTGACGGTCGGCGCGGAAGTCCTCGTCGCGGTAGCAGCGCGCGATCTGGTAGTAGCGCTCGGTGCCCGCGACCATCAGCAGCTGTTTGAACAGCTGCGGGCTCTGCGGCAGGGCGTACCAGGAGCCGGGCCGCAGCCGCGCCGGGACCAGGAAGTCGCGCGCGCCCTCCGGGGTCGACCGGGTCAGCGTCGGCGTCTCGACCTCGACGAAGTCGCGCTCGTGCAGCACGGTGCGCGCGATCCGGTTGGCCTCGCTGCGCATCCGCAGCGCGGCCGCCGGACCGGTACGGCGCAGGTCGAGGTAGCGGTGCTTGAGCCGGATCTCCTCGCCCACCTCGGTGTGGTCGTCGATCGGGAAGGGCAGCGGCGCCGACTCCGACAGCACGGTCAGGTCGGTGGCCAGTACCTCGATCTCGCCCGTCGCGAGCTCGGGGTTCTCGTTGCCCGCGGGGCGTCGCGCCACCTCGCCGGTGACCTGGACGACGAACTCCGACCGCAGCCGGTGCGCCCGCTCGGCCATCTCGCCCTCGCGGAACACGACCTGCGCGGAACCGGACGAGTCGCGCAGGTCGATGAAGATCACGCCGCCGTGATCGCGACGGCGGGCCACCCAACCGGCGAGGGTCACGGTCTGTCCGGCATGGTCGGCACGCAACGTGCCGGCGGGGTGGGTGCGCATCACGGGGAGCAAGGCTATCCGGCGCCCCGACGGTGACGGCCAGCAGGTTTCCGCTCCCCCGGCGCACCGTGCGACGACGCGGCGACGCGAGGACGTCCCGATGTGTCGGTGCCCCGCGACGACCCGGTGTGCCGGGGCCCAGCGGGCCGCGAGCGGCGGCTCACAACAGGCTGAGCTGGTCGCCCGCCGCACCGCTGCGGTCGACCCTGCCGGCAGACGGGCGTGCCGCCGCCGCCACCTCCGGGTCCCGGTCGGACGTCGGCCGTGTCCCCGGGTCGGCGCGACCCGCGGCGCCCAGGTCGACCTCGGCGGCACGGCCGCGGAAGCGCATCGCCGTCACCGAGCCGTCGAGCCCGTGCCGGCGCAGCAGCGGTGCGACGCGTTCGGCCAGCGCGGTGCGGTAGGCGCCGTCGACGTATGCCCCGCGGCGGTACAGCCGCCCGTACGCGTCGACGAGTCCGGGATGCTCGCGCTGCAGCCACGCGAGGAACCATTCCCTGGTCCCGGGGCGCAGGTGCAGCGCCATCACGCTCGCGCCCGTCGCGCCCGCCGCCGCGATCCGTCCGAGCAGCGCGTCGAGCGCCTCCGCCGAGTCGGTGAGCAGCGGCAGCACGGGCGCGACCATCACCCCGCAGGGCAGACCGGCGTCCGTGATCCGCCGCACCAGGTCGAGCCGGGCCCGCGGACTCGGCGCTCCCGGTTCGAGACGGGCCTGCAGCGACCGGTCGAGCAGCGCGATCGACACCCCGAGCCCGACCGGGACGTCCTGGGCTGCGGACGCGATCATCGGCAGGTCGCGGCCGAGGACGGTCCCCTTGGTGAGCACGGAGAAGGGCGTTCCCGATCCGGCGAGCGCCCGCACGATGCCCGGCATCAACCGGTAACGCCCCTCGGCCCGCTGGTACGGGTCGGTGTTGGTGCCCATCGCCACGGGCTCACGGCGCCACCGCGGCCGATTCACCTCGCGTTCGAGCACTCGTGCAGCGTTGACCTTGACGATGATCTGGCTGTCGAAGTCGGCGCCCGCATCGAGGTCGAGATAGGTGTGGGTGTTGCGCGCGAAGCAGTTGTGGCTGATCACGCCTTCGGCGACGAAGTCACCGGTCCCCGTCGTGATGTCGAACATCGGCCGCGACTCCGGGAGCGGTTCCACGGCCACGACCTCGGGCCCGGCCGCCGCGACGACCGACCCGCCGGGCTCGCGGATCCCGGTGGCCGACGGGTCGACACAGCCGGCGAGCCGGGTGAGGGTGCGCGCATCCGCCGGCAGGACCGCCGTGTGCAGCGCCTCCCCGGCGCCCGGGTCCGGAGCATGCCGGACGAACCGCAACCCGAGCTCCCGGCCCGCGGCGACGAACCGGTCGAGCAGGTCGCCACCGGCGGGGCCGACGGCCCGCACCTCCAGCGCCGCGCCGGAGCGGGACCCGAGCGCATCGAGCACGCCCGCGACGAAGCCGGCCTTCCACTCCCGACCGGGCCGCAGTGGCCACCCGGCCGGACCCACGGCCGCGGCCGACCCGACCCGCACCCCGCCCCCCGCGGGCAGCGGCACCCGCCGGGCGGCCGTCGCGACGGGGGTCGCCGCGGCCACGGAAGCGTTCGTTGCTCCGGGAGCGTCCGCCACTGCGAGGGATCCGGACAGTTGCACCGAGCCGACCGGCACTGCCCGCCCGGCTGAGCCTGTCGAGCCCGTCGAGCCCGTCGAGCTGACGGGCCCTGCCGAGCCCGACGACGCTGTCGCGGCTGCCGGCAGCGAGGCTGCCCCGGCCCGCCGCGATGCACGCCCACCCGGCCGGGGCCGACGCGCCTCGGGGCGGGTGGTGCGGGTCGGCCCCGAGGCCGACGTCCACACCCCTGGCATCGCCACGGCACGGGCCCAGCCACCGCCGCGGGCGAGCGCCGCCGGGGAGCTCCCCGCAGCCGCTGACGCCGGGACCGTCGTCACCGGAACCGTCGCCCGTGCCGGGCCTCCGGCGGCACCGGGCTCGGCGCCACCGGCTCCGGCGCCCGCAGCGGCACCGGCCCCGGCCCCGGCGCCGACCGCGACACCGACCTCGGCCATGCGGCCGAGCACGTCCGCGTCGAGGTGGGCGACCACATCGCGTGCGGCCGGACCGGCGGCGGCCCCGTCGGCGTCGGCGAGCATCCGGTGGACCCGCGCCAGTGCCTCCAGCGGGATCCGGCCGGACGGGAACGCCTCACCCGACGCGGCGGGATGCACCGCGTCGGCCCGGGTGATCCCACAGAGGTAGCCCACCCGGTACGCGGGCTCGGACGCCGGCGAGGGCGTCGGCGCACCGGGCCCGAGCAGGCGCGACCCCGGCCGCAGGTGCGGACGCCGGCCACTGCGGCACCACCCCGGCGACACGTGGCGCCATCCCTCACTGGTGAGGAAGCGGTGCTCCCCGCTGGTGACGAGGTCCGTGCCGTCGCTGAGCAGGACACGGCGGGCCGGGCGCACCGTCGACCAGTGCGCCAGTACCCGGGTGCGGACGTAGCGGCGGACACCGTCGGGGCCCACCTCGGTGCCGACCACCGCATCGCCGACCGTCACGTCGGCGATGGGCCGCCATCGACCGTCGGCCAGCAGCACGCGCGTCGACCCGTCGAGGCAGTAGACGCACGCGTGCGAGCAGCCGCGGTACGGATTGACCGTCCAGGCGAACGGCATGCGCGAGGGCGCCGGCACCCGGTTGAGCACCGACTTCGCCTCGACCTCGTGGAAGACGGTGCCCGCGAACTCCGGCGTCCGGACACTGCGCAGCAGCCCCCGGAGGCCCGGCAACGCCGCGTCGCCACCCACCCCGTCGTCCCGCACCTGCTGCCCGCTCCACCGCACCCCGGGATTCGAACACATGTTCGACACCCCTGCAAGCCGTTGTCCCCACCCGTTGGCCGCCGTGCGCCGACCGCGCATCCTGGACCGGTGAACGGGACACCGTCGGCCCCGGACGGGGCGCCGCAGGTCCGGACGACGACCGTCGTCGTCTCGGGGGTGTCCGGCACGGGCAAGTCGACCGTCGCCCGCCTGCTCGTCGAGCGGACCGGCTGGGACTTCGCCGAGGGCGACGACCTGCATCCGGCGGCCAACCGTCGCAAGATGACCGCCGGGACGCCCCTCGACGACGCGGACCGGCTGCCCTGGCTGCGCCGGATCGCCGCGTGGGTCGGGACGTGCGAGGCGGACGGTCGGAACGCCGTGGTCACCTGCTCGGCCCTGCGCCGCAGCTACCGCGACCTGCTGCGCGCGGGCCACCCGTCGGTGTGGTTCGTCCAGCTCACGGCCGGGCCCGAGGACCTCGACCGGCGGCTGCGGACCCGGCGGGGCCACTTCATGCCCGCCTCACTGCTCGGCAGCCAGCTCACGACGCTCGAGCCCCTCACCCCCGACGAGCCCGGCGCCGTGTATCCCTCCGACGGCGGCCCGCTGCGCGTCGTCGAGCGCGTCCTCGGCGACCTCCGGACGCGGCCCGGCCGCTGACCCCGCCCCCTCAGCCCGCCCGCTCGGCCGCACTCGGCGCCGGGCACTGCCCGGAGCCGATTGCCGACCCGGTCCGGAGGCCCGGCACCGCGTTGGAAGAATGCACCGGTGTCGCAGGCCGATCCCGATCGCCGCGATCCCGATCGGTCCGGGGCCGCGGGCCGTGCCACGACACGGCCACAGCACACCCGCGCCCGTGACACGGCCGGCGACACGGCCCACGGCTCCGACGCCCCGACGGTCGAGTTCGCCGCGGTCCCCGCCGGTGTCCCGGCGGGCGACGACCGGCCGCACACCCGAGCGGCCCGCCGGACCACCGCCCGGCCCGGCTCCGGACCCACCCGCCGCGACCCCGGGAACGGCGACACCGCCCACGGAGACACCGCGCACGCAGACACCACCGCCCACGGAGACACCGCGCACGCAGACACCGCCCACGCCGACACCGCGCACGGAGACACCGACCGCGCCCGCGACGACGACGGTCGTCCCGGCCGGGCACGGGACACCCCCAGGCCGAGCCACGGTCACGGCCACTCGCACTCGAACGCGCCGGCCGGGCCGTCGGCCCGCCGGGTCCGGATGTTCATCGCCGCACTGCTCGTGCCCTGCGCGCTCGCGACGGTCGTGGGCGTCGTCCTGCTCTGGCCGCGCCAGGGGCCGCCGGCCACGACGCAGCAGCCGGGCACGCCCGTCGACGCCCAGGTCGTCGCGACCCAGCGGGCCGACTGCACACCCGGGGACGGCACGGGCGCCTGCCTCGGCCTCACCGTGCACATGACCGACGGGCCGCTGCCCGGCCGGGATCTCGTGCAGATCCTGCCCGTCGAACCGTCCACGCCGCGGTTCGCGGTCGGCGACGGGGTCGTGCTGCAGTGGTCCGGCGCGGACCCGCTCGATCCGGGCTCGTACCAGGTCGTCGACTTCCAGCGCGGTCCGCCGCTGGTCTGGCTCGCGGTGCTCTTCGCGGCGGCGGTGCTGGTGCTGGGCCGGTGGCGCGGGCTCGCGGCGCTCGTCGCGCTGGGCCTGACGTTCGTCGTGCTGCTGGTGTTCGTGCTGCCGTCCGTCATCGCGGGCCACGACCCGCTGGCGGTGGCGATCGTCGGTGCGTGCCTGGTCATGTTCGTGGTGCTCTACCTGACCCACGGGCTCTCGGCCCGCACGTCGACGGCGGTACTGGGGACGCTGGTCTCGCTGGGGGTCATCGGGGCGCTCGGCGCGGTCTTCGCGGCCGCCGCGAAGCTGACGGGTCTCGACGACCAGACCGCCAACCTCATCGCCACCCTCGGGGCGCCGGTGGACGCCCGCGGCCTGCTGCTCGCGGGCTTCGTGATCGGGGCGCTGGGCGTCCTCGACGACGTGACGGTCACCCAGACCAGCGCGGTCTGGGAGCTGCGCGCCGCCAACCCCGACCTCGGTGCGGGTGCCCTGTTCGCCGCGGCGATGCGCATCGGCCGCGACCACGTGTCGTCGGCCGTCAACACCCTCGTGCTGGCCTACGCGGGCGCGTCGCTGCCGTTGATGCTGGTGTTCTCGTTGTCCGGCAACGGGTTGGGGCACGTCCTCACGATCGGCGACGTCGCGACGGAGATCGTGCGGACCCTCGTCGGGAGCATCGGGCTGGTGGCCTCGGTGCCGATCACGACGGGGCTGGCGGCGCTGGTGGCGAGCCGGGAACCGCGCCCGGTGTGACCTCGCGGCGCCGCGCGAGCAGCGTGGCCGCGCCGTCGCCCTCCTCGTGGGTGAGCACGTCGAGCCCGGGGAACGCGGCGGCCAGCTCACCGGGCCCGGCCCGGAACGGCCCGGGCTCGTCGTCGACCTCGGACAGCACGGTGAGCACGAGCAGCCCGCCCTCGGCGAGCAGGCGCGCGAACGCCGGGTACAGGCGGGGGTCGCGGAACCGCTGGCAGACGACGAGGTCGTAGGGCCCGGTACACGCGGCCGGGAGACCGGCGTCGAGGTCGGCCACGTGCCACGCGACCTCGACGTCCTGCGCGGCGGCCAGCGCGGCGCCGGCGGCCAGCGCGACCGGCGAGACGTCGACCGCGTCGACGACGAACCCGCGCGCGGCCAGCCACACCGCGACGCTCCCCCGGCCGCAGGCGACGTCGAGCGCCCGACCGCCCGCGGGCAGCAGGTCCCCGCGGCCGCGCAGTGCATCGGGCGGCGCCGGCTGCCCGACACCGGCGACGGCGTGCCGCGCGTCCCAGCGCTCCCGGTCGGTGACGGCCACGCGCAGTCAGCCGTGGACGCGGCCGGCGACCGTCTCCACCACCGCGTCGAGTGCGACGGCGTCCTGGTCGCCGGAGCCGAGGTCCTTGACCCCGATGGTGCCGGCCTCGATGTCGCGCTCGCCGAGGACCAGCGCGAACCGGGCGCCGGACCGGTCGGCCGCCTTCATCGACCCCTTGAGGCCGCGGCCGCCGTAGGCGAGGTCGACCCGCACGCCGGCGGCCCGCAGCTTCGCCGCGACGACGACGAGCCGGTCGCGCGCGGCGTCGCCCAGCGGCACGCAGAAGACGTCGACGCGGGGCGCGTCGTCGATCGCGATGCCCTCGGCCCGGCACGCCAGCAGGGTGCGGTCGACGCCGATCCCGAACCCGACGCCCGAGAGCGGCTGCCCGCCCAGCACCTCCATCAGCCCGTCGTAGCGGCCGCCGCCGCCGATGCCGGACTGCGCGCCGAGGCCGTCGTGGACGAACTCGAACGTCGTCTTCGTGTAGTAGTCCAGCCCGCGGACCATCCGGGGGTTCTCGACGTAGGCCACGCCGAGGTCGTCGAGGTGGCGCTTGACCGCCGCGTGGTGCGCGGCCGAGGCCTCGGAGAGGTGGTCGACGAGCAGCGGCGCGTCCGCGAGCAGCGCCCGCACCTCGGGACGCTTGTCGTCGAGCACGCGCAGCGGGTTGATCGCCGCGCGGTGCCGGGTCGCCTCGTCGAGCGGCAACCCGGCGAGGAACTCCTGCAGGCGCTCCCGGTACGCCGGGCGGCAGTCGGCGTCGCCCAGCGACGTCAGCTCCAGGCGGTAGCCGGTGAGCCCGAGCGAGCGGAAGCCCTCGTCGGCGACGGCGATCACCTCGGCGTCCAGCGCCGGGTCGTCGACGCCGATCGCCTCGACGCCGACCTGCTGCAGCTGCCGGTAGCGTCCGGCCTGCGGGCGCTCGTAGCGGAAGAACGGCCCGGCGTAGCGCAGCTTGACCGGCAGCCCGCCGCGGTCGAGGCCGTGCTCGATCACGGCCCGCACGACGCCCGCGGTCCCCTCGGGCCGCAGCGTCACCGACCGCTCGCCCCGGTCGGCGAAGGAGTACATCTCCTTGCTGACGACGTCGGTCGACTCCCCCACGCCGCGGGCGTAGAGGCCGGTGTCCTCGAAGACCGGCAGCTCGATGTGGCCGTAGCCGGCCCGGTCCGCGGCGGCGACCAGCGCGTCGCGGACCCGGACGAAGCCGTCGGCGGGCAGGTACTCCGGGATGCCCTTCGGCGCGGCGAAGGGTTGGGCGCGGCCCGTTCCCGGCGTGGTCCCGGTCGACGTCCCCGAGCCCGTGTCCGTCGCGCTCACAGTCCCCTCCGTGCGGGCGGCTGCTCGCCCAGATCCTGCAGGAACGGGTTGCTCGCCCGCTCCCGGCCGATGGTGGTCGCCGGGCCGTGGCCGGGCAGCACGAACCCGGAGTCGTCGCGCACGAGCAGCTTGTCGCGCACGCTGGCCAGCAGCTGGCGGTGCGAGCCGCCCGGCAGGTCGGTGCGGCCGACCGACCCGGCGAAGAGGGTGTCGCCCGCGAGGATGACCTCGGTCCCGTCGTCGGACGGCGTGGTGAAGACGACCGAGCCCGGCGTGTGGCCCGGGGTGTGGTCGACGCGCAGGGTCAGCCCGGCGAGCTGCAGGTCGGACCCGTCGGCGAGCAGCTCCACCGAGCGCGGCTCGCGCAGCTCCAGCCGGCCGCCGAAGAACGCGGCGGACTCCGCCGAGATGCCCTTCAGCGGGTCGGCGAGCAGCTCCCGGTCGTCGGGGTGGATCCAGGCGGGGATGTCGTTGCCGTCGCACACCGGCGCGACGCTGAACGTGTGGTCGAAGTGCCCGTGGGTGAGCAGCACCGCGACCGGCGTCAACCGGTGTTCGGCGAGCAGTTCCTCGAGCGGTTCGACCGCGTCCTGTCCGGGGTCGACGACGATGCACGCCTCCCCCGCCTCACGGGCGAGGACGTAGCAGTTGGTCTGGAACGACCCGGCGGGAAAGCCTGCGACGAGCACACGAGCAGCCTAGACGCGCCCACCCAGGTTCCTCTCAGGCACGGTGGATAGGCTCGCCGCCGCCGGCAGCGCCCGCTGGGCGCCGGTTGCCGAGGACAGGAGGATGCACCGCGGTGGCGACCAACCAGATGCGACGCGAGGCGGCCAAGCGCAAGCTCGCCAGCCAGCAGCAGCGGCGGGCCGAACAGGCACGCCGACGCAAGCGGGTCGCGACGATCACCACCGCCGCGGTCGTCGTCGTCGTGGTCGTCGGCGTGGTGCTGCTGACCACGATCGGCTCCGGCGGCGGCTCGGGCAACCAGGCGGCGGCACCCACGACGGCCTGCAGCTACCCCACCGAGACCGGTGCGGCCAAGCCCAACAACCCCCCGTCGACCGACGACGTCCCCGACACCGGCACCGTCGGCGTCGCGCTGACCACGTCGGCCGGGCCCATCGGGCTGACCCTGGACCGCGCCGAGGCGCGCTGCACCGTCAACAGCTTCGTGAGCCTGGTGAACCAGAAGTACTTCGACGACACGATCTGCCACCGGCTCACCACCGGTGAGGGGCTGAAGGTCCTGCAGTGCGGCGACCCGACCGGCACCGGCACCGGCGGCCCCGGCTACACCATCCCCGACGAGCCGCCGACGAAGCTGGCGCCCGCGCCGGGCGGGAGCGGATCGGTCATCTACCCGCGCGGCACGGTCGCGATGGCGAAGACGTCGGCCCCGAACTCGGGCGGCAGCCAGTTCTTCCTCGTCTACGGCGATTCGACGCTGCCGCCGGACTACACGGTCTTCGGCACCGTCGACGCGGCCGGCCTCGCGACCCTGGACAAGATCGCCGCGGGCGGCGAGGACGACTCCAACGGGACCGGCGACGGCAAGCCGAAGACCGAGGTCCGCATCCAGACCGCGACGCTCACCTCCTGACCGTCACACCCTGACCGTCGGCTCCCGATCGGCGGCTCCCGATCGTCGACGGGCCACCGGGCCCGGTCCGCCCTCCGCGGACCGGGCCCGGTGTCGTCGCGGGCCGAGCCGCTCAGCCGGCCGACGTCACCCGGTACACGTCGTAGACGCCCTCGACGTTGCGCACCGTGCGCAGCAGGTGGCCGAGGTGCTTCGGGTCGCCCATCTCGAAGCTGAACCGCGACACCGCGACGCGGTCGCGCGAGGTCGTCACCGACGCCGAGAGGATGTTCACCCGCTCGTCGGCGAGCACCTTGGTGACGTCGGAGAGCAGCCGGTGCCGGTCGAGCGCCTCGACCTGGATGGCGACGAGGAACACCGACCCCGGCGACACGGACCACGCGACGTCGACCAGGCGTTCCTGGCGGCTCTGCAGGTCGTGGGCGTTGGTGCAGTCGGTGCGGTGCACGCTGATGCCGCCGCCGCGGGTGACGAACCCGAGGATGTCGTCGCCCGGCACCGGGGTGCAGCAGCGCGCCAGCTTGGTGTACATGTCGCCCGCCGAGGTGCCGTCGGGGTTGACGACGGTGACCCCCGCGTCGCCGGTGGGCCTGCGCTGCCGGACGGTCGACGGGGTGGCCCGCTCGGCGAGCTCCTCCTCCGCGTCCTCCATGCCGCCGAGCAGCGCCACCAGCCGTTGGACGACGTGGCGGGCGCTCGCGTGGCCCTCCCCGACCGCGGCGTAGAGCCCCGACAGGTCCGGGTAGTGCAGCTCGCGGGCGAGCGCGGCCATCGAGTCCGGCGAGGCGAGCCGCTGCAACGGCATGCCGGTGCGGCGCGCCTCCCGGGTGATGGCGTCCTTGCCCGCCTCGATGGCCTCCTCGCGGCGTTCCTTCGCGAACCAGTGCTTGATCTTTGTCTTGGCCCGCGGCGACGCGACGAACTGCAGCCAGTCGCGGCTCGGGCCCGCCCCCTCGGCCTTGGACGTGAAGATCTCGACGACGTCGCCGGACTCCAGCGTCCGCTCCAGCGCGACCAGCCGGCCGTTGACCCGGGAGCCGATGCAGCGGTTGCCGACCTCGGTGTGCACGGCGTAGGCCAGGTCGACCGGCGTCGAGCCCGTCGGCAGCGTGACGACGTCGCCCTTCGGGGTGAAGACGAAGATCTCCTGCGAGGCGAGGTCGAACCGAAGCGACTCCAGGAAATCGCCGGGGTCGGCGGCCTCCCGCTGCCAGTCGAGCAGCTGGCGCATCCACGACATCTCGTCGATCTCGACGGTGCCGGCCGTGGCCGCGTGGGACCCCCTGCTCTCCTTGTAGCGCCAGTGCGCCGCGATCCCGAACTCCGCGGTGCGGTGCATCTCGCGGGTCCGGATCTGCACCTCGAGCGGCTTCCCGTCCGGGCCGATCACGGTGGTGTGCAGCGACTGGTAGACACCGAAGCGCGGCTGGGCGATGTAGTCCTTGAACCGGCCGGGCATCGGCTGCCACAGCGCGTGCACCATGCCCATCGCCGCGTAGCAGTCGCGGACCTCGTCGACGAGGACCCGGACCCCGACGAGGTCGTGGATGTCGTCGAAGTCGCGGCCCTTGACGATCATCTTGCGGTAGATCGAGTAGTAGTGCTTGGGCCGGCCCTCGACCGTCGCCGTGATGCGTGCGCCCTCGAGCTGCTGCATCACCTCGTCGATGACCTGCTTGAGGTAGGTGTCGCGCGACGGCGCCCTGGTGGCGACGAGGCGCACGATCTCCTCGTACTTCTTGGGGTGCAGGATCGCGAACGACAGGTCCTCGAGCTCCCACTTGACCGTGGCCATGCCGAGGCGGTGCGCCAGCGGGGCCATCACCTCGAGGGTCTCGCGGGCCTTCTTGGCCTGCTTCTCCGGCGGCAGGAAGCGCATCGTGCGCATGTTGTGCAGCCGGTCGGACAGCTTGATGACGAGCACCCGCGGGTCGCGGGCCATGGCGACGACCATCTTGCGGATCGTCTCGGCCTCGGCCGCGGTGCCGAACTCGACCTTGTCGAGCTTCGTCACGCCGTCGACCAGGTGCGCGACCTCGTCGCCGAAGTCGGTGCGCAGCCGCTCCAGCGAGTAGTCGGTGTCCTCGACGGTGTCGTGCAGCAGGGCCGCGACCAGCGTCGTCGTGTCCATACCGAGCTCGGCCAGGATCGTCGCGACGGCGAGCGGGTGGGTGATGTACGGGTCGCCCGACTTGCGCTTCTGGTGGGCGTGCTTGGCCTCGGCGACGTCGTACGCGCGCTGCAGCAGCCCCAGGTCGGCGTTGGGGTGCAGCGTGCGGTGCACGGTGGCCAACGGCTCGAGCACCGGCTTGACGATCGCGACCCGCTGCGGGGTCATCCGCCGGGCGATCCGCGCCCGCACGCGACGCGTCGCCGACGGCTTCGTCACCGCGGTGCCTGTCGGCGCGGGGTTCGACGGCGCGGGGTTCGACGGCGCGGGGCTCGACCGCCCGGTGCTCGACGGCGCGGGGCCCGTCGGCGCAGTGTTCGCCGCCGAGTTCGTCGCCGCCCTGGCGGCCGCCGTGCCGGGGCCCTCCGGACCGGGCACGGGCGGCGCCGCCGGCTGCAGATCCGTCATGCGCGCTCCACCTCCGGAAGGATAACCCTGCCGCTAGTACGTGAGCAGCGAGTGCACCGCGACGTCGCCGACGAGCCGGTCGCGGCCGCCGAGCGCGCGCAGCTCCACGAGCGCGCCGAAGCCGGTGACCTCCGCACCCACGTCGCGCAGCAGCGCGCAGGCCGCGCCGGCGGTCCCGCCGGTGGCCAGCACGTCGTCGACGACGAACACCCGGTTCCCGGACGTGACGACGCCCTCGGGGAGCTCGAGGGTGGCCTCGCCGTACTCCAGGGCGTAGCGCCGGCTGGCCGCGACGCGGGGCAGCTTGCCCGCCTTGCGGACCGGTACGACACCGACGCCCGCGACGACGGCGACCGCCGAGCCGATGAGGAACCCGCGCGCCTCGACGCCCGCCACGATGTCGGCCTCGCCGACCAGCGCGGCCAGCTCGGTCGCCACGACGGTGAAGGCCTCGGCGTCGGCGAGGACGGGCGTGATGTCGCGGAACAGCACACCCGGCTCCGGGAAGTCGGGCACGTCGCGGACCAGCGCCGCGACCGGCGCCATCCGCTCCGCGGTCTCGGGGTCCAGGCCGGCGACGGCGTCGAGCGCGGTCACCGGCGACGCTTCCCGCTCGGGCGTGCCGACTTGCCCGTCGGCCGCGCGCCCGAACGCTGCGGTTGCCGGCGCGGGTTCCGGTCGGGGGTCGACGCCGCCGCGGCCACCGCCCGCTCACGGCGCAGCTCGCGGCCGAGCGTCTCGTCGTCGACGAGGTCGGGCTCGTCGTCGTCGAACGTCCCGGCGCCGCGCTGCGCGGCCGCCGCCCGCGCCCGCCGTGCGGCGACGCGCTCGGCCTGCTTGCGGAACCGCGGATCGCGCATCTTGAGGTCGACGAGCAGCGGCGTGGCCAGGGCCAGCGACGACAGCGCGCCGGCGACGATGCCGACGAGCTGGACGAGTGCCAGGTCGGCGAGGGTGCCGACGCCGAGCAGCCCGACGCCGACGACGAGCAGCCCCAGCACCGGCAGCACCGCGATCAGCGAGGTGTTGATCGAGCGCATCAGCGTCTGGTTCAGCGCGAGGTTGGCCGCCTCGCCGTAGGTCCGCCGGGTCAGCCCGAGCAGACCGCGGGTGTTCTCCCGGACCTTGTCGAACACGACGACCGTGTCGTAGAGCGAGAAGCCGAGGATCGTGAGCAGGCCGATGACGGTCGCCGGGCTCACCTCGAAACCGACGATCGAGTAGATGCCCGCCGTGACGACGACGTCGTGCAGCAGCGCGACGAGCGCCGCGATCGCCATCGACCGTTCGAAGTAGAACGCGAGGAAGATCGTCACGAGCACGAGGAACACGGCGAGCGCGATGATCGCCTGCCGGGTGATCTGGCCACCCCAGGTGCCGCTCACGTCGCTGTCGCTGATCACCTGCTGGGAGGGCTGACCGTCGGGCCCCAGCGGCTGGAGCTCCTGGAAGAGCGCCTGCTTGAGCGCGGCGGTCTGGCCCACGTCCAGCGGCTCGGACCGGAGCTGGATCGTCTCCGACGCACCGGTCCCCGCCGACTGCACCGACGCCGCCGGGATGCCGACGCTCTTCTCGTAGACCTGGCTGACCTGGGTCGTCGTGATCTGGCCCTGGGCGCCGGCCGCGGGGAACTGGATCTGGGTGCCGCCGGTGAAGTCGATCCCGAGGTTGAAGCCCCGGAAGATGATCGAGACCAGGCACACGAGCACGAGCGCGCCGAAGAACGCGTACCAGATCTTGCGCTTGCCGACGATGTCGAACGCGCCGGTGCCGGTGTAGAGCCCGGAGAACTTGCCGGGCCGCGTCGTGGTGGCCGCCATGTCAGGCCCCCTTCCCGGCCGTCGCGGCCGCCCGTCGCCGTTGCGCGCCGATCGCCGCGACGCTCCCCAGCCCGGAGAGCTTCGGGCTGGAGAACACGCGGGAGTTCGACGCCAGCGCCACCAGCGGGTGCGTCACCAGGAACACGACGATCAGGTCGAGCACCGTCGACATGCCGAGGGTGAACGCGAAGCCCTTCACCTGGCCGACGGCCAGGATGTAGAGCACCGCGGACGCGAGGAAGCTGACCGCGTCGGCCGACAGGATCGTGCGCCGGGCCCGGACCCAGCCGCGCGGGACCGCCGCCCGGAACGAACGGCCCTCCCGCATCTCGTCCTTGAGCCGTTCGAAGAAGATGACGAACGAGTCGGCCGTGATCCCGATCGCGACGATGAAGCCCGCGACGCCGGCGAGGTCGAGCGTGAGCCCGACCCAACGCCCGAGCAGCACCAGGACGGCGTAGACGACGACCCCGGACAGGGCCAGCGACAGGATCGTCAGGACGCCGAGCACGCGGTAGTAGAACAGGCAGTAGACGAACACCAGCGCCAGCCCGATCGCGCCGGCGATGAGCCCGGCCTCCAGCGAGGCGAGCCCCAGCGTCGCCGACACCGTCTGCGCCTGCGACGACTCGAACGACAGCGGCAGCGAGCCGTAGCGCAGCACGCCGGCCAGCTGTTGCGCGCTCTGCTGGTTGAAGTTCCCGGAGACCTGCGTGACGCCGTAGAGCGCGCTCTGGATCGTCGGCGCCGACACGACCTGACCGTCGAGCACGAAGGCCGCCTGCTGACCGATGTGCTGGGCGGTGTAGTTGCCCCACGCCGTCGAGCCCGCGCTCTTGAACGACAGGTTGACGACGTAGTCGAGACCCTGCTGGTTCTGGCCGGCCTGCGCGTTGTCGATCTGGGTGCCCTCGACGATCGTCGGGCCCAGCACGTACTTGGTGACCCCGTCCTGGCCGCACGTGACGAGCGGCTGGTCGGGCAGGTCGTAGCCGCGCAGCGGGTCGTCGGCGCAGTTCAGCGTCGCGAGACCCTGCAGCTGGGTGGTGGGGTCGCTGCTCTGCCGGACCTGGCGCGCCTGCGTGACCTCCGCGGCCAGCGTCGGGTCGCTCGGCGAGGACGCCGTCGCGTCGCCCGCGGGCGGCGGGGTCTGCGCCCCGGTCGGCGGGGTCTGCTCACCGGTCGGCGGGGGCGTCGGGGTCGGGGTCTGCGCCGGGACCGAGTACGCGGCCGGTGCGATGCGCCCGGCCGACGTGCCCATGCCCTGCGGCTGCGTCCCGGTGCCACCGGTCGCCGGGGCACCGCCCGTCCCGGTTCCCCCGGCGGGCGGGGTGCCCGGCGTGGCCGAGCCCGGCTGGCCGCCCGCACCCGGCTGCCCGCCCTGCTGCGCCTGCTGCTGCGCCGCGGCGTAGATGTCGCACGGGGTGTTGCCGCCCTGCGACGGCTGGCTCGTGTCGCACACGACGCCGCGGATCCGGAGCTGCGCGGTCTGCCCGAGGGACTTGGCCTGCTCACCCGCGTCGCCCGGGACGGTGATCACGAGGTTGGTGCCGTCGAGCACCACCTGCGCGCCGCTCACGCCGAGCCCGTCGACCCGCTGCTGGATGATCTGCTGCGCCTGCACGAGCTGGTCGCGCGGTGGCTGGCCGCCGTCGGCGGTCCGCGCGCTCAGCGTGACCTGTGTGCCGCCCTGCAGGTCGATGCCGAGCTTGGGGGTGGGCTTGCCGTCCCCGGTGAAGAACACCAGGGCGTACAGCACTACGACGATGCCGGCGAAGATCGCCAGGTACCGCCAGGGGCGGATACGCCCCGGGGTCGTTGCCACGTGCAGGTCTCCAGAGGTATCCCGGGACCCCGACCGTCGGGGCCCGGGTGGGCGACCCCGGTGGCCGCCCTGGGGTTCGTCAGTTGCGGGAGCCCGGCGTGCCGCCCGTCTGGGCGTCGTCGTCGGTGGCGCCCGCAGCGCCGTTGGTGCTGCCGTTGGTGCTGCCGTTGCTGCCGGCGGTGCCGCTGCCGGCAGGGGCGCCGGAGTCGGTCCGGCCCGCGGCCGGGTCCTTCTTCTCCAGCGACGGCGGGGTCGACGGCTCCGAGGTCGCGGACGGGATGTCGTCCCCGACGGCCGGGTCACCGGTCAGCGACGAGGCGTCGTCCGGGACCGTGGTGGTGTCGACCTTGTCGCGGACGGCGGCGCGCAGCCACGTCGTGACCACGCCGTCGGCGATCTCCAGGTCGATGGTGTCCTCGTAGGAGGCGTCGACGACGGTGCCGCGGAGACCGGAGGTCGTGGTGACCACGTCGCCCGGCTCCAGCGAGGTCTGCAGCCTCTGCATCTCCTGCATGTTCCGGCGCTGCTTGCGCCCGGACAGGAAGATGGGGATGAACAGCACCAGGATGAGCAGGGGGAAGAGCAGCGTTTCCATGATCTTCTGAGATCTCCGTATCTTCGCAGGTCGGCCCGAGTCTGCCAGCCCCGCGGATCGCGCGACGCCCGACCCTCGACCGCCTCCGTTCAGAACAACGGCTGGGACGTCTGACCGGTGACGTCCGGAGGAGGGGTCACACCCAGATGGCCCCATGCCGCGGCGGTCGCGACCCGGCCCCTCGGAGTGCGGGCCAGCATGCCTGCGCGCACCAGGTACGGCTCGCAGACCTCCTCGACGGTACCGGGTTCCTCGCCCACTGCCACGGCCAGCGTCGATACACCCACCGGACCGCCGCCGAACGACTTGACCAGCGCGGACAGCACCGCGCGGTCGAGCCGGTCCAGACCGAGCTCGTCGACGTCGTAGACGGCCAGCGCCTCGCGGGCCACGTCGAGGGTGACGGCGCCGTCCGCGCGGACCTCCGCGAAGTCGCGCACCCGGCGCAGCAGCCGGTTGGCGATGCGGGGCGTGCCCCGGGACCGGCGCGCGATCTCCGCTGCCCCGTCGGGGCGCAGGTCGACCTCGAGGATGGCCGCGGCACGGCGCAGCACCAGCTCCAGCTCGGCCGGCTCGTAGAACTCCATGTGCCCGGTGAACCCGAACCGGTCGCGCAGCGGCCCGGTGAGCGCACCGGCTCGCGTCGTGGCCCCGACCAGCGTGAACGGCGCGATGTCGAGCGGGATGGACGTGGCGCCGGGCCCCTTCCCGACGACGACGTCGACGCGGAAGTCCTCCATCGCGAGGTAGAGCATCTCCTCGGCCGGCCGGGCGATGCGGTGGATCTCGTCGATGAACAGGACGTCGCCGGGCATGAGGTTCGACAGCATCGCCGCGAGGTCGCCCGCGCGTTCGAGCGCGGGCCCCGACGTCAGCCGGATCGCGGCGCCGAGCTCGGCGGCCACGATCATCGACAGGCTCGTCTTCCCCAGCCCCGGCGGGCCGGACAGCAGGATGTGGTCCGGCGGCGTGCCCCGCCGGCGGGCGCCCTCGAGCACCAGCTCGAGCTGCTCGCGCACGCGGGGCTGGCCGATGAACTCCGACAGCCGGCGCGGCCGCAGCGTGCCCTCGACGTCGAGGTCCTCCTCGAGCACCTCGCCGCCCACGTCGCGCAGGTTCTCCTCGCTCACCGAGGTCCCCCCGGGCCTGGGCCCGTCACGTCCGACCCAGGGTCGCCAGTGCCGAGCGCAGCAGCGCCGCGGGCTCGGCGTCCGGGTCGCCCGCGAGGATGCCGTCGACCGCGGCCTCCGCCGGCCGCGCGGTGAACCCGAGCCCGACGAGCGCCTCGACGACCTGGTCGCGGTGGGCGTTGCCGGTGACGAGCGGGCGCACGTCGCCGGCCAGGACCGGAGCGGGCGCGACGACCTTGTCGCGCAGCTCGACGACGAGCCGCTCGGCGCTCTTGCGCCCGACGCCCGGGATGCGGGTCAGCGTCGCGGTGTCGCCGTCGGCCAGGGCGCGGCGCAGCGACTGCGGGTCGAGGACCGCGAGGGTGGCCAGCGCGAGCCGCGGGCCGACGCCGCTGACGGTCTGCAGCAGCACGAACAGCTCGCGTTCCTCGGCGTCGGCGAAGCCGTAGAGGGTGAGCGAGTCCTCGCGGACGACGAGCAGCGTCTCCAGCCGGGCCTCCTGCCCACGCCGGAGCCCGCCGAGGGTCGCGGGCGTGGCGAACACGGCGAAGCCGACCCCGCCCACCTCGACGACGGCGTGGTCGAGGCCGACGGAGAGGACCTCGCCACGGACGCTGGAGATCATCGGGCTCCCTTCGCCGCGGCGGCGAGCCGGGCCTTGTGGTGCCGGGCGAGCTCCGCCGCGCGGGCCTGGGCCTGCGCCATCCTGTCCTGCATCGGGCCGCGCCAGCAGTGGCAGATGGCGAGCGCCAGCGCGTCGGCCGCGTCGGCGGGCCGGGGGGGCGCGTCGAGCCGCAGCAAGCGCGTCACCATCGTGGTGACCTGCGCCTTGTCGGCCCGGCCGGCGCCGGTGACCGAGGCCTTGACCTCGCTGGGCGTGTGGAACGCGACGGGCAGCCCGGCCCGCGCCGCGGCGAGCGCGACGACCCCGCTGGCCTGGGCGGTGCCCATCACGCTGCGGACGTTGTGCTGGCTGAACACGCGCTCGACGGCCACGACGTCGGGCGAGAACGCGGCGATCCACCGGTCCGCCGCGTCGGCGACGGCCAGCAGCCGGGCGGGCAGCGGCGCGTCGGCGGGGGTGCGCACCACGTCGACGGCGACGAACTCGACGCCGCGCCCGCCGGTGGAGTCGACGACCCCGATGCCGCAGCGGGTCAGCCCCGGGTCCACTCCGAGCACCCGCACCCGCACCCTCCGATCGCACGAACAGCCGTTCGAGGCCGAAGGCTACCGGCCGGGCCGTCCGGCTCGTGCGGGGCACGCCGGTGGCGCGTCACGCGGTCGGACCCGGCGGGTCGGGTGCCCCGGATCAGGACCCGGGGTCGGCCTTGTCGTTGACGAACAGCACCCGACCCTCCGGGTCGACGACCTGGATGTAGCTGCCCGAGGGCTCGTGGGTGGGACCGTCGACCTCGATCCCGGCGGCACGCAGCGTCTCGGCGGTGGCGAGCAGGTCGTGGCACGACAGGGTCAGCGTGTACAGCCGGTCGGGCTCGCGGTGGTACGCGCTGGCCGGCGTGAGCACGATGCTCGTCTGCGCGCCCGGCAGCGCCACCTCGACCCAGCGCGCGCCCGGCCACAGCGACCGGTCGACGGTCTTCGCGAAGCCCAGCTTCTCGAAGAAGGCGACCATGACGTCCTGGTTCTCGACGGCCAGCATCGCCCCGGCGATGCGCGCGATGACGGGCGGTCCGACGTCCATGACGATCATCCTGACCGACGTGCGGACGGTGCGCACCCACCCGGCGGGTGAGCGGGCCGGGCACACATCCGGCGTCGTCGCGACGCCGTGCCGCGACGGCGCCGGCGTCACGACGCGGCGAGGCCGCCGAACAGCCGGTTGGACAGGCACGCGCGCAGGTAGGGCACCCCTGCGGTGTAGCCGGAGCCGGGCGCGTCGCCGAGCATCCGGACGGCCAGTCCGTGGTGCGCCGCCTTCCAGCGCTGATGGCCGGCCTCGAGCCTGCCGAGCGCCCGGTCGAGCGCCGCGCGCCCGACGGCGCCGAGAGCCGTGTCGGCCTCGCGGCGGGCATCGGAGAGCGTGTCGACGCCCGCCTCGACCGCGGACCGCACGCGTGGGACACCGGCGAACGCCGCGGAACCCAGGCGCGTCCCGCTCGGCCTGCCGCAGACGGCCTCGAACCGCTTGTACTGCTCGGACTGGATCGCGCTGGCGCCCTCGGTGTGCTCGCGGAAGTCGAGGAAGGCCTCGACGCGCAGCGTCGCGACCAGCCGGAACAGCATCGCCGCCCGGGCGAACACGCGGTCGGCGCGCTCGACGCGGGCGATGGCCTGCTCGGTCCGGCCCGCCCGCAACGCGGCGGTCGCGGCGACCATCTCGTCGGCCAGCGTGGTGAAGATCATCTCGTGTGTCTGCAGGGCATGATGAAGAAGTACTCGTCGTGACGGGTCGACACCGGCAGCACCGACAGGCCGAACCAGGTGGCGAGCCCGGCCGCGGGCAGCTCGGGCAGCGCGACCCCGTCGAGCTGGTCGTCGGCGGTGACCGGGTGGTCGTGGGACGCGGCGACGAAGCGCAGCGCGTGCCGGATCCGCTTGCGCCGCGTCGGCGGGTCGGGCAGGTCCGGGCCGGCCGCGCTCCGCTCGACGCGGACGACGTCGGCCATCAGCAGCGCGGCGAGCCGGTCGGGGGCGAGCCCCGCCGCGGCGCGTACCCGCTCGAGGAGCGGAAGCGCGAGGTAGGTGCGGTTGGAGAAGCGGCACTCGTGGCGGGCGAGGACGCAGCCGAGGTACGCGTCGAGGAACGGATGTCCGGCGCCGTGTCGGCGCCGCAGCTCACCGAGCCGGACCAGCATCGCGACCGGCAGCGCGTGCGTACCGGTCCGCCGCACCTGGGCGGCCACGGCGGTCGCGATCGCCGGAGCGTCCAGCGCGGCGCCGCGCGGGACCATCGGCACCGCGACCGGGCGTATTCGGGCCCGGCGACAACGCAGCCACGGGCCGTCCAGGCGCCGAGACCGCGACGAGTGATCCGTCAGCCGCCCCCTTAGTGCGCCGCGGCGTCCCAGCTCGCGCCGTAGCCGACCGAGACCTCCAGCGGCACCGAGAGCTCGTGCGCGGCGGCCATCTCGCGGCGGACCAGCGCGTCGACCGCGTCCCGCTCACCGTCGGCGACCTCGAGGACCAGCTCGTCGTGCACCTGCAGCAGCATCCTGCTGCGCAGGCCTTCGGCCTGCAGCGCCGCGTGCACGCGCAGCATCGCGACCTTGATGATGTCGGCGGCGCTGCCCTGGATCGGCGCGTTGAGCGCCATCCGCTCGGCCATCTCGCGACGCTGCCGGTTGTCGCTGGTGAGGTCGGGCAGATAGCGCCGCCGGCCGAGCATCGTCGCCGTGTAGCCGTCCTTGCGGGCCACGTCGACGATGCTGCGCAGGTAGTCGCGCACGCCGCCGAAGGTCTCGAAGTAGTCGTCCATCAGCCCGCGCGCCTCCTCGGTGGAGATGCGGAGCTGGCCGGACAGCCCGAACGCCGACAGCCCGTAGGCCAGGCCGTAGTTCATCGCCTTGATCTTGGCGCGCTGCTCGGGAGAGACGTCGGCCGCGTCGACGCCGAACACCTTCGACGCCGTCTCGGAGTGGAAGTCGCGCTGCGACCGGAACGCCTCGATGAGCGCGGCGTCCTCCGAGAGGTGCGCCATGATCCGCATCTCGATCTGGCTGTAGTCGGCCGTCATCAGCTGGGAGAAGCCGTCGCCGACGACGAACGCCGTGCGGATCCGGCGGCCCGCGGCGGTGCGGATCGGGACGTTCTGCAGGTTCGGCTCCGTCGACGACAACCGGCCGGTGGCGGCGATCGTCTGGGAGTACGTCGTGTGGATGCGCCCGTCGGCCGCGATCGACTTGAGCAGCCCGTCGACGGTGACCTTGAGCCGGGTGGCGTCGCGGTGCAGCAGCAGGTGCTGCAGGAACTCGTGCCCGGTCTGCTCGAACAGCCCGGCCAGCGCGTCGGCGTCGGTGGTGTAGCCGGTCTTGGTGCGCTTGGTCTTGGGCATGCCCAGCTCGTCGAACAGCACGACCTGCAGCTGCTTGGGCGAACCGAGGTTGATCTCCTTGCCGATGACGGCGTAGGCGTCCTGCGCCGCCTGCGCGACCTGCCCGGCGAACTCGGCCTCCAGCGACTCCAGGTTCGCCCGGTCGACCGCGATGCCCGCGGCCTCCAGGTCGGCGAGCACGAAGGCCAGCGGCTGCTCCAGCTCGAGCAGCAGCCCGTTCTGCTCCTTCTCCGCCAGCTCGGCCCCCAACGCGTCGGCCAGCTCGGCGACCGCGGACGCGGCCACCATCTCCGCGTCGGCGTGCGCGCGGTCGGCCTCCTCCTCACCGCCGAGCAGCGACAGCTGCCCGTCGGCCGGGGCGCCCTCCATCGCCAGCTCGCGGCGCAGGTAGCGCAGGGCGAGGTCGGCCAGGTCGAACGAGCGCTGACCGGGCTTGGCCAGGTAGGCCGCGAGGGCGGTGTCGCTGGTGAGGCCCGCCAACGTCCAGCCCCGCCCGCGCAGGGCGTGCAGCACGGCCTTCACGTCGTGCGACGCCTTGGGCACCGCCGGGTCGGCCAGCCACTCCCCGAGCGCCGCCTCGTCGTCCGGGGTGAGGCCCCGCACGTCGAGGTAGCCCGCGACGGGCACCCCCGCCAGCGCGCCGTCGGCCCTGGCCTCGACGCTCGGCTCGCCCGCGGCGAGCGCGATGCCGGTGAAGTCGCGCTCGGTGATACCGCCGGTGACGCCGGAGAACGCCACCCCGACGCGGCGGCCGTCGCGCGCGTTCGCGTCGAGCCACGCCCGCACCGACCCCGGGGCGACGACGGTGCCCTGCACCTCGAACCCCGACTCTGCTTCCGGCTCGGCGCTCTGCAGCGTCGAGAACAGGCGTTCGCGCAGGACGCGGAACTCCAGCTCGTCGAACAGCCGGTGCACGGCGTCGCGGTCCCACGGCCGGACCTCGAGATCGGCCGGCGACGCGTCGAGCGTCACGTCGCGCACCAGCTCGGTGAGCTGCCGGTTGAGCAGGACGTTGGCCAGGTTCGCCCGCAGCGCGTCGCCGGCCTTGCCCTTGACCTCGTCGACCCGGTCGGTCAGCTCGGCGAGCGAGCCGAACTCGCGCACCCACTTCGCCGCGGTCTTCTCCCCCACGCCGGGGATCGAGGGCAGGTTGTCGCTCGGGTCGCCGCGCAGTGCCGCGAAGTCGGGATACTGCTCCGGGGTGAGCCCGTAGCGGTTGTCGACCTCCGCCGGGTCGATCCGGCCCAGGTCGGACACCCCGCGCTTGGGGTAGAGCACCGTCACGTTGTCGGTGACGAGCTGGAACGCGTCGCGGTCACCGGTGGTGATGAGCACCTGGAACCCGTCGGCCTCGGCCTGGGTGGTCAGCGTCGCGATGATGTCGTCGGCCTCGTAGCCCTCGACGGCGAACACCGGGATGTTCAGCGCGCCGAGCACCTCCTTGATCAGGTCGACCTGGCCGCGGAAGTCGTCCGGCGTCGTCGTCCGGTTCGCCTTGTAGTCGGCGTAGCGCTCGGAGCGGAACGTCCTGCGCGAGACGTCGAACGCGACCGCGAGGTGGGTCGGCTGCTCGTCGCGCAGCAGGTTGATCAGCATCGAGGTGAAGCCGTAGACCGCGTTGGTGGTCTGCCCCGTGCCGGTGCGGAAGTTCTCCGCGGGCAGGGCGAAGAACGCCCGGTAGGCCAACGAGTGCCCGTCGAGCAGGAGCAGCCGCCTGCCGCCCGCGGGCACGGGGGTGGCGGCGGACGTCGCTGTCGTGGACACGGTCGACGACGCGGCCGGCTTCTTCGCGGTGGTTCCTGTGGCGGGGCTCATCGCGCGCGAGTCTATGACCGGGCACCGACGGTTCCGCGCGCGCGTTCGCACGCCCGCCCGCACGGTCCCGCCCGCCGCGCCCGCCGTGGCCCCACGACGAGTTCGGCCGATCCGGAACCATCTGCGACGCCCGTTCGTTCCGATCATACGAACTGCACGGTTGCTGGCGTTTTGTCCTGTTCAGCCGCTGTTCGGTGACACCGCATCACCTCTCTCGGACCAATCACGGACCTCGACAGATTCGGAGCACGACGTGAGCGTCAGCCTCACCAAGGGTGGAAACGTCAGTCTGACCAAGGAGGCCCCGGGCCTCAGCAACGTCGTCGTCGGCCTCGGGTGGGACGTGCGCACCACCACCGGCACCGAGTTCGACCTGGACGCCTCGGCGATCGCCGTGGGTGCCGACGGCAAGGTCCTGTCGGACAAGCACTTCGTCTTCTTCAACAACCTCACGAGCCCCGACGGCGCCATCGAGCACACCGGCGACAACCTCACCGGCGAGGGCGAGGGCGACGACGAGCAGGTCAAGGTCAACCTGGCCGGGCTGGGCGCGGAGGTCGACAAGGTCGTCTTCCCGGTCAGCATCTACGACGCCGACTCCCGCGCGCAGAGCTTCGGCCAGGTGCGCAACGCGTTCATCCGCGTCGTCAACGCCGCCGACCAGAAGGAGCTCGCCCGCTACGACCTCACCGAGGACGCCTCGACCGAGACGGCGATGGTCTTCGGCGAGCTGTACCGCAACGGGTCGGACTGGAAGTTCCGCGCGGTGGGCCAGGGCTACGCGTCGGGTCTCGCGGGCATCGCCCGCGACTTCGGCGTCAACGTCTGAGGCCCACGGTGGCGATCGACTACACCAAGCGCCCCAAGCCCCCTGCCCCGGCGACGCCCCCCACCGCGGCGCCCGCCGGGAACGGCGGCGGGGTGTCCCTGTCGAAGGTCACGCTCACCAAGGCGCAGCCGAGCGTCTCGCTCAGCAAACGCGGCGCCACCGGCGGGCAGCTGCGGGTCAACCTGCAGTGGAGCACCGGCGCGCAGCCGGTGAAGCGGGGGCTGTTCAGCCGCGGCGGCTCCGGGGCCATCGACCTCGACCTCGCCTGCCTGTGGGAGTTCACCGACGGCAGCAAGGGCGTCGTGCAGGCGCTCGGCAACGCGTTCCAGGCGCCGACGCACGGCGTCCCGATCATCAGCCTCGACGGCGACGACCGTTCCGGCTCGGTCGCGGGCGGCGAGAACATGCGGATCGACCTCGCGCGCGTCGCCGAGATCCGCCGGATCCTGGTGTTCACCTTCATCTACGAGGGCGTGCCCAACTGGGCCAGCGCCGACGGGGTCGTCACGCTCTACCCGGCGACGGGCCCGGAGATCGAGGTCCGGCTCGACGAGCCCGACCCGCAGGCCCGCACGTGCGTCATCGCGATGCTGGAGAACCGCGGCGGCGACCTCGTCGTCCAGCGCGAGATGAACTACATCCGCGGCGGCCAGTCCGACGTCGACCAGGCCTACGGGTGGGGCATGCAGTGGGCGCGCGGCCGCAAGTGACGGCACCCCGTCCGCGCGGGGCGGCCGGCGCGGCGGCGCTCTCCCCGAGAGGCGGGCCGTGCGCCACTTCGGCTCGCTGACCGCCTCCGACGCGGCGACGCTGTTCGAGCGGCCACCGGAGGAGTTCGACCGCGACAGCGGCCGCGAGCTCCTGTCGGTGGCCCTCGGCGCCACCCTCTACATGCCGGGCGACCGGCCCGCCCTGGCCGCCGACATCGCCAAGCAGGCGACGGCCGGGGTGACCTCGGTCGTCGTCTGCCTGGAGGACGCCGTGCCCGACGACCGGGTCGCCGAGGCCGAGGACATCGTCGTCGCGACGCTGCGCGACCTGCACACGTGCCGGCCGAGCGACCTGCCGCTGCTGTTCGTGCGTGTCCGCACGCCCGAGCAGATCCCGGCGCTGGTCGACCGGCTCGGCCCGGCGGTCGCGCTGCTCGACGGGTTCGTCCTGCCCAAGTTCACCGCAGCGGGCGGCATCGCGTACCTCGCCGCGCTCGACGACGCCGAACGCCGCCGGGCCGACGACCTGCGGGGCACCCGGCTGCTGGCGATGCCCGTCATCGAGTCCGGCGCGGTCCTGTACTCCGAGACGCGTGTCGACGAGCTCGCCCGGCTCGGCGCGGTCCTGAACCGGGAGCGGGAGCGCGTGCTCGCCGTCCGGCTCGGTGCCACCGACCTCTGCGCGCTGTACGGGCTGCGCCGCACCGCCGACTTCTCGATCTACGACGTGAAGGTCGTCGGCGACCTCATCGCCGACGTCGTCAACGTGCTGGGCCGCGTCGACGGCAGCGGGTTCACCGTCACCGGTCCGGTGTGGGAGTACTACGGCCACGCCGAGCGGCTGTTCAAGCCGCAGCTGCGGCGCACACCGTTCGAGGAGCACGACGAGGCGGAGCTGCGCGGCCGGCTCGTGTCCCGCGCGATCGACGGCCTGATCCGGGAGGTGCAGCTCGACCGGGCCAACGGGCTCGTCGGCAAGACCGCGATCCACCCGAGCCACGTCGCGATCATCAACGCGATGTCGGTCGTGTCGTCGGAGGAGTACCACGACGCGCTCGACATCGCAGGCACCGCCCGCCCGGGCGGGGTGATGGCGTCGGGGAGCGGCGACCGGATGAACGAGATCCGCCCCCACACCGCCTGGGCCCGGCGGACCCTGTTGCGCGCCAGGGTGTTCGGGGTGGCCGCGCCGGACGTGTCGTTCGTCGACCTGCTCGCGTCGAGCCTGTCGCGGTGACCTCGCTCGTACCGCGGTCCGGCGTCGTCGACCGGATGGGCGTCCGGGTGGACGACGCCGGTGGACCCGGCGACGCCGACCCTGCCGTCCTGCTCGGGATCGCGTTGCGGCGCAACCCCCGCCGGGCACAGCTGCTGGTGTCGCGGGTGCTCGGCAAGCACGTCCCGACCGACCCGCGGCTCGTCCGCGGCGCCGGGCTGCTGCTGGGCGGGCGGGTCGCCGACGCCCTCGACGGCGTCCCGGCGCGGCCGCTGCCGGTCGCCGACCTGCACGCCGCCGTCGACGGTGACCGGGCGGCCGCGACCCGGCTGCATTCCGGTGCCGAGCCGGGCGCGGTCGCCCGTGCGGGCCGGCTCGCCCGCGACGTCCTGGTGCTGAGCTTCGCCGAGACCGCGACGGGGCTGGGGCACTGCGTCGCCGAGGCGCTGCACGCCGACCACCTGCACTCGACGCGCCGACAGGTCCCGGGCCACGTCGCGGCGGGCGGGTTCACCGAGGAGCACTCGCACGCCACCGACCACATGCTGCTGCCCGGTGACCCCGACCTGCTGCGCGACGGGCGGCCGCTGGTCCTCGTCGACGACGAGCTGTCGACGGGCCGCACGGCGCTCAACACGATCGCGGCCCTGCACCGGATCGCGCCGCGTCCCCGCTACGTCCTCGCCGCGCTGGTCGACTCCCGGCCCGACCCGCGCGCGCTCGTCGACGCCGTCGCCGGGCTGGGGGCGCGGCTCGACGTCGTGTCGCTCGCCCGCGCGACGGTCACCCTGCCTGCCGACCTGGCCGACCGCGCCGCGCGGCTGCGGGCCGCGCTCGGCGGCGAGCCGGCCGCGCCGCCCGGAACCGGGACACCTGCGGCCGGGACACCCGTGGCCGGGCACGTCCGGCTCGACGTGCTCGGCTGGCCCGCGGGGCTGCCCGTCGGCGGGCGGCACGGCTTCCGTGGGGCCGACCACGACCGGCTCGGCACGGCCCTGCCCGCCATGGCTGGACGGCTCGCCGCGGCAACCGGCCTCCGCCGCGAGGAGCGGCTGCTCGTCCTCGGCACCGAGGAGCTGATGGCGCTGCCGCTGCGGCTGGCCCAGACAGTGGCCGACGCCGGCCACGACGTCGCCTTCTCCACCACCACTCGCTCCCCCGCCGTCGTCGTCGACGAGGCGGGGTACGCCCTGACCAGCGGGATCACCTTCCCCGCGCACGACGACCCGGCCGACGGCCCGGGCCCCCGGTTCGCCTACAACCTCGGCCGCGCGGGCGACCGGCCGTGGGACCACGTCCTCGTCGTCGTCGACCCGCCCGCCGACGGTGTCGGGCTGCGCACCGGTCTGCTCGCCGCGCTGGCGCCCCACAGCACCCGGATCACGGTGGTGACGACGCCATGACGCCCGATCCGCTGCGCGGCCCGTCGTTCGGCAGCTACGCGCCCGACGAGGTCGGCTGGTTGCTCACCGACCTCTCGCACGTCGCGCTCGAGGCACCGACGGAGGAGCGCGAGGAGGCCGTGCAGCGCGGCGGCGCCCACTACGCCGAGTCGCTGCCGCAGGAGTTCCAGCCCGACCCCGCGTACCTGGCGCTGTACCGGCGCGCGCTCGACGACACCGCCGTCCGGCTGGCCACCGCCGTGGCCACGGTCACCGAGCTCGTACTGGCCGAGCGCGGGCCCGGGGTCACCCTCGCGTCACTGGCCCGCGCCGGGACCCCCGTCGGGATCCTGATGCGGCGCTGGGCCCGGCACGCCCACGGGCTCGACCTCCCGCACTACGCCGTGTCGATCGTGCGCGGCCGCGGCATCGACACGGCCGCGCTGCGCCACCTCGCCGCGCACCACGACCCGGCCCGCGTCGTGTTCGTCGACGGCTGGACCGGCAAGGGCGCCATCACCGGCGAGCTCGCCGCGGCGCTCGCCGCCCACGCCCGCGACACCGGCGTCCGGTTCTCCGACGACCTCGCCGTCCTCGCCGATCCCGGGCACTGCGTGCGCACCTTCGGCACCCGCCAGGACTGGCTCGTCGCCTCGGCCTGCCTGAACTCGACGGTCTCCGGTCTGGTCTCGCGGACGGTGCTCAACCCGCGGCTGCTGCAGCCAGGCAGGTACCACGGCGCGAAGTTCTACGCCGGACTCGCCGGCGCCGACGTCTCCGCGCACTTCCTCGACACCGTCTCGGCGGAGTTCCCCCGGGTCCGCGCGGTGCGCCCGCCGGCGGACAGGGCACCGGACCCCGGCGTCGCGGCGCAGGTCGCGCGCATCGGTGCCCGCTACGGCGTCGACGACGTCACGCTCGTCAAACCGGGCGTCGGGGAGACCACGCGGGTGCTGCTGCGGCGGGTGCCGTGGCGGGTACTCGTCCGTGCCGAGGCGCCGCCCGGCGACGTCGCCCACGTCGTCCACCTCGCCCAGGGCCGCGGCGTGCCGGTCGAGGAGGTGCCCGACCTGCCCTACAGCTGCATCGGGCTGATCCATCCCCGGTACACCCGCGGCGCCACCGGGGCCGACGGCACGGCGGTGCGTGTCGGAGTGAGCACACCGTGACCCGGCCGCGTCCCGTCGTCTGCCTGGACCTCGACCGCACGATCATCTACTCCGCGGCGGCACTGCGGCTCGATGCGGCCCGCACCTCCGGTCCCGCGCTGTGCTGCGTCGAGACCTACGACGGTGCGCCGTCGTCGTTCATGACCGAACGGGCGGCGACGACCCTCGTGCGGTTGGCCGAGGTCGCCCACGTCGTCCCGGTGACCACCCGGACCCGTGCCCAGCTGGCCCGGGTCCGGCTGGCGGGCCCGCCGCCGGGCCTCGCGGTCGCCGGCAACGGCGGGCACCTGCTCGTCGACGGCGAACCCGACCCGCGGTGGGCGGCCCTCGTGCGGAGCCGGCTCGCCGGGGTCGCGCCGCTCGCCGAGGTCACGGCGCGCATCGGGCCGGGCGGCGGGTTCCTGCGGAGCGTGCGCGCCGCCGACGGGCTGTTCGTCTACGCGGTCGTCGACCGCGCCGCGCTGCCCGCGGGCTGGGTCGAGGACCTGGCCGGCTGGTGCGAGCCCCGCGGCTGGCGGGTGTCGCTGCAGGGCCGCAAGGTCTACGCCGTCCCGCATCCGCTCACGAAGTCGGCCGCGGCCGCGGAGGTGCGCGCCCGCTGCGGTGGTGGTCCGCTGTTCGCGGCGGGCGACTCGCTGCTCGACGCCGACCTGCTCGAGCACGCCGACGCCGCGATCCGGCCGGCGCACGGCGAGCTCGCCGCCGCCGGCTGGACCCGCCCGCACGTCGCCGTGACCACGCGCCACGGGGGTGCGGCGGGCGAGCAGGTGCTCGCGGCCGCCCTCGCGTGGGCCTCGGCGGCCCGCGCACCCGATCCGTCCCTGTTCACCAGGACGACGACGGGCGCCTGACGCGCCCGTCACACACACCGAGGAGAGGACACCGTTCATGGCGTTGTGGGACCAGCTCAAGGAACGAGCGGCCGACATGTCCGCGACCGCGAAGACCCAGGTCGGGAAGTTCAAGAACAAGGACTTCGCGAACGCGAGCATGGCCGTCTGCGCGCTCATCGCCGCCGCCGACGGCACGATCACCTCCGACGAGAAGGCGAAGACCGCGGGCTTCATCACCAGCAACGACGTCCTGTCGATCTTCCCGGCGGGCGAGCTGCAGGAGCGGTTCACCCACTACGCCGGCAAGCTCGAGGCCGACTACGACTTCGGCAAGGTCGAGGCCATCCAGGCCATCTCGAAGCTGAAGGGCAAGCCCGACGCGGCACGGGCCGTCATCCAGGTCGGCATCATCATCGGCGGTGCCGACGGCGACTTCGACGAGGACGAGAAGCGCGCCGTCCGCGAGGCGTGCAACGCCGTGGGCATCGCGCCCACCGAGTTCGACCTGTAACCCGCACGACCCGCGCACACGGCCCGCGACCGGTGGACGTCCGACCGACGTCCACCGGTCGCG
>NZ_BPRG01000088.1:91170-115231 GCF_036984265.1 Pseudonocardia sp. D17
TGGTGGCGGGGACGAGCTCCTGCACGGTCCGGCCGGTCGCGGTCGCGCCGATCGACGTCATCCGCCACTCCCCCGCCTCGTCGCGGCTGAGCTTGGCGGTGATCTGCGCGTTGTGCGAGCCCGAGCCGCTGAGGTCGTAACGGGCGAGCTCGGCCCCGCTTGGCTCGTCGACCACGCGGACGAAGGCGTTCTCGATCTGCGAGAAGTCCTGGCCGGTGAACGAGTTCACCGTGAACACGACGTGCGCGGTCGTCGGGGCGAGCCGGGTGAGGTCGACGACGATCGACTCGTCGTCGCCGTCGCCGAGCCCGGTGAGGTTGTCGCCGGTGTGCCGGACCGAGCCGTCGCGGCTCTCCAGCTGCTGGTACCACACGGCGTCGACGAGCTCACCCGCCTCGTCGAACAGCAGGGCCGACGCATCGAGGTCGACCACCTGCGACGACGCGGCGTCGGGCAGCGCCTTCTCCGCGGCGTCCCAGCCCAGGCCCATCCGCACGACGGTGAGCGACCCGCTCGGCGCCCCTGCGGGCGCAGGCTCGTGCCCACCACCGGCGGCCATCTCGTCGGCGGTCCGGTGGGTGTCGATCCCCCGCGCGGCGAGCCGGCGGTTGCGGATGACGCTCGACACGAACGCGGCGCCGATGAACGCCACCCCGATCAGGCCGGTGACGACCTCGTCGACGTGGTAGCCGATGCCGACGAGCAGGATCACCGAGAGGGCGCCGATGGCCCAGTGCGCGCCGTGCTCCAGGTACACGTAGTCGGCCAGGGTCCCCTTGCGCACCAGGAACACCGTCAGGGACCGGACGAACATTGCACCGATCAGGCCGAGGCCGAGCGCGATGATGATCGGGTCGGTGGTGATCGCGAAGGCGCCGATCACGCCGTCGAACGAGAACGCCGCGTCGAGGACCTCGAGGTAGAGGAACAGGAAGAACCCGGCCTTCCCGGCCGCCTTCGCCAGCCCGGAGGGCCCGCCGGGACGCGCCGCGGCGGCGCCGTTGCCGCCCTCCTCGGCACCGTCGCCGGCCTCCTCGCCGGAGGACGCGATCGCGTCGGCGCCGCCGGCCTGCTCGAACAGGTCACCCAAGCCGTTGACCAGCAGGTACGTGACGAGGCCCAGCGTGCCCGCGACCAGCACCTTCGCGGGGTCGGCGGCCAGCGTGCCGGCGAGCACCACGAGGGCGACGACCGCGAGGATGATCGAGAGCCGGTTCAGCTGGCCGATCCGGGCGAGCGGGCGCTCGAGCCAGCTCAGCCAGCGCACGTCGCGCTCGGCGAAGAGCCAGTCGAGGAACAGCATCAGCAGGAACATGCCGCCGAACGCCGCGATCGACGGATACGCCTCGTTGAGCAGGTGGGCGTAGCTGGTCGGGTCGGACTCCGGGCGTTGTTCGAGTGCGAGCCGGAAGGCCTCGACGGGGTTGAGGTTCGCCGTGATCCCGACGATGAGCAGCGGGAAGACCAGCCGCATGCCGAAGACGGCGATGACGATGCCGACCGTCAGGAAGATCCGCTGCCAGAACGCGCTCATCCGCTCCAGCACGGTCGCGTTGACGACGGCGTTGTCGAACGACAACGAGATCTCGAGGACGCCGAGGATGGCGCACAGCACGAGGGCCTCGACTCCGCCGTAGACGAACGCGACGACGAGGGCCGCTGCTGTCACGGCGTACGACCAGCCGAAGATCCTCAGGTTCACGGCTCCACTCTCTGTTTCGACGCCGGTGCGACGGCTCACGCCCGTGCAGGTGCGCGCACGACCGTCGGCGACGTCGACGACGGGACGGGTTCCGGGGTACCCACAGCGTGCGACGCCGTACCCGTCCGGGCGAAGTTCTCGAACCGGACGCGACGGACTGCTCTGCGCTCTCCTGCGCCAACGCCCGGGATGTCCGGATGGTTCCCGCGTCGGGGCGCCGTCGTGCGCTACTTCACCGTCGCCGCGAGCCGCACGGCGAGGTCGCAGTTGGCGTCGTCGGTGGCGAACCGGATCGCGCCGTTCGGCCCCTCCGACGGATCGACCGAGAGCTGCGGCACCCCGGCGACGCCACCACCGGCCGCGTTCGTCGAGACGTAGACGAGCACGTCGCCGCGCCGCACGAGCGCGCCCGCGGAGCCGGTCATGTCGCCGGTCGTGCAGAACGCCTGGTCACCGGCCTGAACCGGCTTGTTGAAGTAGCTGGACGTCGAGACCGTGATGCCGTTGCCGCGGTCCTCGCTCGTACCCTTCGCGGTCGTCTCCTCGGCGGCGAACCGCTGTACGGCGTCCCCGCCGGAGTACCGCGCGATGCGCGCGAGCCTGCCGGCGGAGTCGTCGGTGTCGACGGCCCAGCACGTGGGGGCGTCGGCCAGCACGCGGGAGTCGAGCACCGGGGCCGCGATGGATGCCACACCGCCCATCGAGATGACGTCGAAACTGCCGCCGAGCACGCCGTCCACGTCGCTCGTCGCCACCGCCGGGCAGCCCCCGCCGCCCGCGGCCAGCCCCGACACCCCGCCGACGACGCCGGACACCGCCCGGTACGCGAAGTAGCCGCCCACCCCGAGCAGCGCGACCAGCACGACCAGCACGATCGCGACGGTCCTGCCCGTGCTGCCGCGCCGCGGCGGGGGCGGCGGCGCGGGCGGGCGGCCGCCGCCGTACGGGCCGCCGGCTCCGGGCGGCGGGTAGGCCCCCGGCGGTGGGTAGCCGCCCGGGGGTGGGTGGCCACCGGGCGGATACGGCCCGCCGCCGGGTGGGTAGGCGCCCGGGTACGGCCCGCCGGGCGGGTAGGAGCCGCCGGGCGGGGGCGGAGGGGGACCGCCGGGTCCCTGCCATCCGGGCGGAGTGCTCATGGCCGGGCTCCGTTCCGTGCCGAGGGCACGTCGAGGACGGTCGACTGGTCACCCCGACCCACGGCGCCCGGCTCCGGGCGGCGCGCGACGCCACCATTGTCCGCCGGACGCGGCAGTGGGTCACCCCGGGGTCACCCCCGGGGGCGCTCCATCCGCACGAGCTCCACGCCGGCGTCGTCGAGGGCCGTGCCGACGACCTCGTAGCCCGCGGCCCGGTAGAAGCGCTTGTTGTCCTCGCTGCGCCCGCCGGTGACGAGCCAGAACGTCCGCACCTGCGGCGGCGCCGCCGCGTGCAGCGCCGCGAGCAGCGCGCGGCCGACACCGCCGCCCTGCAGGTCGGGCGCGACGGTGAACCGGACGACCTCCATCGCCTGCCCCTCGACCCGGCCACGCACCGATCCGACCAGCCGCGGGCCGATCCACGCGGCCCGCGCGACGAGCGTCGGGCCCGCACCCTCGAGATCGGCGCGGATCTGCTCGACCGTCTCGCGCAGGGGCAGGATCCCCGGCGCGCAGTAGCGCTGTGCCTCGGTGACGTAGGCGGCGCGCTGGACCGTCAGCACCTCGCCGGCGTGCTCGGGCGCGGGGGCGGCGATGCGCAGGACCGTCGCGATGTCGGGAGCCGTCGCCGCGGATGTCGCCGCGGACGTCGACCGCATCGCTACCATCAGCCGACTGTAGCCAACCGGCGCGGGCCGGCCGACGCGCGCACGTCCCCGCGGATCAGCGGGTGCCGTCGAGGAACAGCAGGTCGTCGAACGGGTCCGACGTGCCGCCCTCGTCGTCGTGCAGCGCGAAGTGCATGACCCTGGCCCAGGCGCCTTCCTTGCTCTCGGACGGCTGGACCTCGTCGCCGACGATCGAGTACGGCCGCGCCGACAGGAAGTCGAACACCGGGTCGAAAGCCGGGTCGGTCATCTCCACCAGTAGTGAGAAGTCCGCGATGACGTACGACCCGACCACGACGGCGTCGACGAGGCCGACCCGCGCGGCGAGAATCGTCAGGGGCTGGTCCTCGTCCACACCTCGATAGTGCAGGCAAAGGCTGAGTAAAGCAAATCCAATAAAAACGCCAAAGTGGCGATCCGTCACCCGTAATCGCCAATACATCAAATAGGATGAAACGGTGAGATCGGTGGAAACACCCCGCCGACTCCCCCGCTCCGACCTGCGCCGCCACCCGGCTCCCGGCCGCCGCAACGGGGCACCGGCAGCCGGGAGCCGGGCCCACGGCTACGCGTCGACGGCCTCCATGACCTCGTCGCTCACGTCGAAGTTGGCGTAGACGTTCTGGACCTCGTCGGAGTCCTCGAGCGCGTCGATCAGCTTGAAGACCTTCTTTGCGCCCTCGGCGTCGAGCTCCACCTGCATCGACGGCAGGAACGTCGGATCGGCGGAGTCGTAGTCGATGCCCGCCTCGACCAGCGCCGTGCGCACGGCGACCAGGTCGGTGGCCTCGGAGACGACCTCGAAGGACTCGCCCAGGTCGTTGACCTCCTCGGCGCCGGCGTCGAGGACCGCGAGCAGGACGTCGTCCTCGGTGAGGCCGTTCTTCGGGACGATCACCACACCCTTGCGGTTGAACAGGTAGGCCACCGAGCCCGGGTCGGCCATCGTGCCGCCGTTGCGGGTCATCGCCGTGCGCACCTCGGTGGCGGCCCGGTTGCGGTTGTCGGTGAGGCACTCGATGAGGACGGCGACACCGTTGGGGCCGTAGCCCTCATAGGTGATCGTCTGGTAGTCGGCGCCACCGGCGTCGGCACCCGAGCCGCGCTTGACCGCGCGGTCGATGTTGTCGTTGGGGACCGAGCTCTTCTTCGCCTTCTGGATCGCGTCGTAGAGCGTCGGGTTGCCGTCGGGGTCACCGCCACCGGTGCGCGCCGCGACCTCGATGTTCTTGATCAGCTTGGCGAACATCTTGCCCCGGCGGGCGTCGATGACGGCCTTCTTGTGCTTGGTCGTCGCCCACTTGGAGTGGCCGCTCATCGGCGATCGCTTCCTTTCTGCTGCTCACGTGCGGCACACCTCGGCAACCGGCCGGGCCCACGAGGGCCGCGCAGCCGGGAACAGACCGAACCTGCCGGAACCGTTCGATCCTACCGGCGCGCCCGCGGGCCGACCGACTGGCCGCGCTCGCCCCGGCGCGGTGGTCAGCCCGACCCGGCGAGCGCCGCCCGCACCATGTCGCAGAACAGGGCGTGCACCCGCATGTCGCCGGTGAGCTCGGGATGGAACGCCGTGGCCAGCACCGAGCCCTGCCGCACCGCGACGGCCCGTCCCGCCGCGGCCCCCGCGTCGGCTCCGGCGCTGGTCACCTCGGGCACCGCCGCGAGGACCTCGACGTCGGCACCGACCTTCTCCACCCACGGCGCCCGGATGAACACCGCGCGCACCGGCGCACCAGGCACGCCGGTGAACTCGAGGTCGGTCTCGAACGAGTCGACCTGGCGGCCGAACGCGTTGCGCCGCACCACGACGTCGAGTCCGCCGAGCTGCTGCTGGTCGGGCCGGCCGTCGAGCACCTCGGCAGCGAGCAGGATCATGCCGGCGCACGAGCCGTAGGCCGGCATCCCGGCCGCGATCCGCGCGCGCAGCGGCTCCAGCAGGTCGAACACGCCGAGCAGGTGGCTCATCGTCGTCGACTCGCCGCCCGGCAGTACGAGACCGTCGACCGCCGCCAGCTCCGACGGGCGGCGCACCGGCACGGGGACGGCCCCGCAACCGGACAGCGCGGAGAGGTGTTCGCGCACATCACCCTGCAGGGCGAGTACACCGATCGTCGGGGCGGATCCGGGGTCGCTCACGGACGTCCAGGGTAATCCCCGCGCTCAGCTCCCCGGGCGGGCGGCCGCAGCCGCCGTCGCCGCCGACCGCACGGCGTCCGCGACGGCCGGCGCGACCGTCGGGTCGAACACGCTCGGCACGATGAACGACGGGTTGGGCTCGGTCACGACGTCGGCGATGGCGGCCGACGCCGCGAGCAGCATCCGGTCGGTGATGTCGCGGGCCTGCGCGTCGAGCAGACCGCGGAAGACGCCGGGGAACGCGAGCACGTTGTTGATCTGGTTCGGGTAGTCCGAGCGGCCCGTCGCGACGACCGCGGCGTAGCGGTGCGCGACGGCCGGGTCGATCTCCGGGTCCGGGTTGGCCAGCGCGAAGATCACGGCGTCGTCGGCCATCGTCGAGGCCTCCTCGGCCCCGAAGAGGTTCGGCGCCGAGACCCCGATGAAGACGTCGGCCCCGACGAGCGCGTCGCGCAGCGAGCCGGACACGTTGTGCGCGTTGGTGAGCCCCGCGATCTCGACGAGGTTCGCGTCCATCCCCTGCCGGTCGCGGTGCACGATGCCGTCGATGTCGACGGCCAGCACGTCCGCGGTCTGCTCCGACGCGAGCAGCCGGATGATCGCCGAGCCCGCCGCGCCGACCCCGCACACGACGACACGGCAGTCGGCGAACTTCTTGCCGACGACACGCAGCGCGTTGCGCAGCGCGCCGAGCACCACGACGGCGGTCCCGTGCTGGTCGTCGTGGAAGACCGGGATGTCGAGCATCTCGCGCAGCCTGCGCTCGATCTCGAAGCAGCGGGGCGCCGCGATGTCCTCGAGGTTGATGCCGCCGTAGGCGGGGGCGAGGATCTGGACGGTCCGGATGATCTCCTCGGTGTCCTGGGTGTCCAGGCACACCGGCCACGCGTCCACCCCGGCGAACCGCTTGAACAGGGCCGCCTTGCCCTCCATCACCGGCATCGCCGCGGCCGCGCCGAGGTTGCCCAGCCCGAGCACCGCGGACCCGTCGGTGACGACGGCGACGGTGTTGCGCTTGATGGTCAGCCGCCGGGCGTCGGCGGGGTTCGCGGCGATCGCCTGGCACACCCGCGCCACCCCGGGGGTGTAGGCGCGCGAGAGGTCGTCGCGGGTACGCAGGCTGACCTTCGACTGGATCTCGATCTTGCCGCCCAGGTGGAGCAGGAACGTCCGGTCCGACACCTTGCGCACCGACACCCCGGGCAACGCCTCGAGCGCGGCGGTGATCTCCTCGGCGTGCGCCTCGTTGAGCGCGTTGCAGCTGATGTCGACGACGATCGTGTCGGTACGGGCGTCCACGACGTCGTACGCGGTGACGACCCCGCCGACGCGGCCGACCGCGACGGCGAGATCGCCGGCGGCGCTGGCGGATGCGGGCGCCTCGACGCGCGCGGTGATGGCATAACCGGGTCCGGGGATGGGCACGGCGAAGGACCCTACTCCCGCGCTGATCAGCCTTTCCGGGGTTGTGACCAAGGGGGCGGAGGTGTGAAATCGAGCACAGCCCGGCGCAACGGCGCGCCGTGCTCGACACCGTGTCGGAGGTGGTCGCCATGAGCGGCAGAGCAGACAGCGGGCAACGAGCGGGGACCGGCAGGATTCCCGCCGTCGCCGACCCGGCCCATGTGCGGAACGTGGTCCTCGTCGGGCCCAGCGGTGCGGGGAAGACCACGCTCGTGGAGGCGCTGCTCGCGCACACGGGCGTCATTCCCCGGCAGGGCACCGTGCTCGACGGGACGACCGTGTGCGACCACGATCCCGCCGCCGTCCGCCAGCAACGCTCGGTCGCACTGGCCGTCGCGCCGCTGCTGCACGGCGACACCAAGATCAACCTGATCGACACCCCCGGCTACGGGGACTTCGTCGGCGAGCTGCGCGCGGGCCTGCGCGCCGCCGACGCCGCGCTCTTCGTGATCCCGGCGTCCGAGGGCCACGAGGGCACGATCGACCCCGCGACCGTCGCCCAGTGGGAGGAGTGCGCCGAGGTCGGGATGCCACGCGCCGTCGTCGTGGCCCGCTGCGACCACGCGCGCGCCGCACTCGAGGCCACCACGGAGGCGTGCCGCGAGGCGTTCGGCTCCGGCGTCGCGCCGCTCTACCTGCCGATCCTGTCGGCCGAGGGCGGGCTCGACGGGCTCTACGGCCTGCTGTCCCAGACCCCGGCCGACGCCGCACCCGACGACGCCGACGACGCCCGCGGCGAGCTCATCGAGGGCATCATCGAGCAGTCCGAGGACGAGACGCTCATGGAGCGCTACCTCGGCGGTGAGGACATCGACGTCGAGACGCTGATCGACGACCTGGAGACGGCGGTCGCACGTGGCACCTTCCACCCCCTGATCCCGGTCTGCGCCAGCAGCGGGATCGGGCTCGACGCGCTGCTGGAGGTCGTCGTCGGCGGCTTCCCGTCCCCGCTCGAACATCCGCTGCCGCACGTCTCGGGCGTCGACGGCGGCGCCCACGACTCGCTGGCCGCCGACCCGGCCGGGCCGCTGGCGGCCGAGGTCGTCCGCACCTCGGCCGACGCCTACGTCGGACGCGTCTCGCTGGTGCGGGTCTTCTCCGGCACGCTGCGCCCGGAGAGCACCGTGCACGTGAGCGGGCACATCCCCGCCCAGCGGAGCGCGGCCGACGAGGTCACCACGCGTACCGACGCGGCCCACGACGACAACGGTCACGACGCCGACGAGCGGCTCGCCCACGTCTACTCCCCGCTGGGCGCGACCCTGCGCGAGGTCGACAGCTGCATCGCGGGTGACATCTGCGCGCTGACCAAGCTCGGGTCGGCCGAGACCGGCGACACCGTCTCCGCGGCCGACCACCCGCTCCTGCTGCAGGCCTGGGACCTGCCCGACCCGCTGCTGCCCGTCGCCGTCGTCGCGCGGTCGCGCGGCGACGAGGACGCACTGGTCAAGACCCTGTCCAAGATCGTCGCGGCCGACCCCACGCTCCGCCTGGAGCGCAACGTCGAGACCCACCAGACCGTGCTGTGGTGCATGGGCGAGGCTCATGCCGACGTCGTGTTGTCGCGGTTGCGGGCGGGCGGCGCCGAGGTCGACACCGAACCGGTGCGCGTTAAGATGCGGGTGACGCTGGCGCGCAAGGCGAGGGTCACCGGCCGGCACGTCAAGCAGTCCGGCGGGCACGGCCAGTACGCCGTGTGCCACGTCGAGTTCGAGCCGCTGCCCCGCGGCGGCGAGTTCGTCTTCGAGTCCAAGGTCGTCGGCGGGGCGGTGCCGACGCAGTTCATCCCGAGCGTCGAGAAGGGCATCCGGGCCCAGCTGGAGCGCGGGCTGACCGCGGGTGGGGAGACGTCCTACCCGGTGATCGACGTGAAGGCGACGCTCGTCGACGGGAAGGCGCACAGCGTCGACTCCTCCGACGCCGCGTTCCAGACCGCGGGCGCACTCGCCCTGCGCGAGGCGGCCGAGGCCTGCGGGACCGTGCTGCTCGAACCGCTCGACGAGGTGCGCGTGCGCATCCCCGACGAGCATCTCGGAGCGGTGCTGGGCGACCTCTCGTCCCGGCGCGGCCGTGTGCTTGGCACCGAGGTCGCTGGGACCGGCCGGACCCTGGTGATCGCCGAGATCCCAGGGGTCGAGCTGCTGCGCTACGCCGTCGACCTGCGGGCGATGACGTCGGGTACGGCGACCTTCACCCGGGCGTTCGCGCGGTACGACGCCGCGCCTGCGTCTGTCGCCACCTGACCGGGAGGGCTGCGACGGCCCGTGCCTCCGTCCCCGGGGACACGGGCCGTTCGTGGTCCCCGGCGCGCGGCCGTGGGGCAGCGGCTCACGGGACCCCGGCCAACCGCAGGCCCGCGGTCGTCGCCGCCGCCAGCACGACGACCAGCACGAACGGTGCCTTCAGCAACGCGGCAACCCCGGCGACGGCGACCCCGGCAGGGCGCGCCCAGCCGGCGAAACCGTCTCCCTGGGTCAGTGCCGCCGTCGCGGCGAGCGCGACGAGCAACGCGGACGCGCCGAGGTCGAGCAGCCGCTGCAGCCGCTCGGGGACGGTGACCCGTCCCCGCAGCAACAGGCCGGCGAGCCGGACCAGGTAGGTGCCGGCGCCGAGCACCGCGATCGCGAGCCAGGTCACGACGCCTCCCCGGGGCGGGTCCGGGCCGGCGCGCGGCCGGCCAGCGCGAGGCCGGCGAGGCCCACGAGCACCGGCAACCCCGGGGGCAGGAAGGGCGTCGCCGCGAGCGCGACCGCCGCGGCACCCAGTCCGACCCGGCGGGCGTCGGCCGCGCGCAGGGTCGGGAGCAGCAGCGCGACCAGCGCGGCGGGGAACGCGGCGTCGACGCCGAACGTCGCCGGATCGGGCATCGCCGCGCCCGCCAGTGCCCCGACGACCGTGCCCAGGTTCCACACGAGGAAGAACGACACCCCGCACGCCCAGAACGCCCGGCGCGCCCGCGGGCCGGTGCCGCGGGCCCGCGCGAACGCGACCGACTCGTCGATCAGCACGTGCGCCCCGACGATCCGACCGAGCGGCCGGTCCGCGACCACCGGCGCCATGGCCAGCCCGAACGGCAGGTGCCGCAGGTTGAGCAGCAGCCCACCGACGACCGCGGCCACCGCGCCGCCGCCCGCCGCCACGACGGCGACCGCGAGGAACTGCGACCCGCCCGCGAAGACGATCAGCGACATCCCGACGACCATGGGCAACGGCATGCCCGCGGTCGCGGCCAGTGCCCCGAACGACGCGCCCACGACGCCGATCGCTGCGGCGAGCGCGGCGACGTCGCGCAGGTCGCCGCCGTCGTCGCGCACGTCGCGGCCGTCGGCGTCGCCGGTTCCAGGTGTTCGACGGAACGAACGCATGGTCCCCTACACTGAACACCAGTGTGCTGTTCGTCAAGTCGAACGGAGCGTTCTGTGGAACGAACGGAGGCGGCGACGGCCGGGCCTCCCCTGCAGGCGATCGCCGACGCGGTGCGCCGTGAACGGACCCGCCGCGATCTCTCCCTCGGCGAGCTCGCACGTCGCGCCGGGCTGTCGAAGTCGACGTTGTCGCAGCTCGAGAGCGGTGCGGGCAATCCGAGCGTCGAGACGCTCTGGGCGCTCGCCGTCGCGCTCGGGGTCCCGTTCGCCCGGCTGGTCGAGACGCCGGTGCAGGCCGTGCGGGTGCTGCGCTCGGGTGAGAGCGCGGCCCTCACCGCGGAGCGCGCCCCGTTCAGCAGCGCCCTGCTCGCCGCCTGCCCGCCCGGTGCGCGCCGCGACCTGCACCTCGTCACGGCCGAGCCCGGGCCGGCGCGGGAGGCGCACGCGCACATCCCCGGCACCGTCGAGCACATGCTGGTGACCGCCGGGCGCTGGCTCGCCGGGCCCGATGGCGCCGAGGTCGAGCTCGGGCCGGGCGACTACGCCTGCTTCCCCGCCGACCTGCCCCACCGCTACGCGGCACTCGCTCCCGGGAGCGCCGCGATGCTGGTCATGGAGTACCGGTAGTCGCCCTGGCGTGACGGACCGCCGCCACGCCCCCGCAACACTCCGCCGGTCAGCTCGCCGGAACGCCGGGAAAGGTGAGCACCCGTGCCTCGACGACGCCGTCACGCACCCTGGTTGCGAACCCGGGCACCGGCGCGGTGGCGGGACCGTGCACGACGGCCCCGTCGCCGACCCGGAACACGCTCCCGTGCCACGGGCAGGTGATCTCCCCCGATGCGCAGTCGAGCTCACCTTCGTGCAGCGGCGCCGCCAGGTGCGGGCAGCGGTCCGAGAGCACGGACACCTCGTCGCCGCGGCGCACGACGAGCACGTCGACCGCTCCGGCCCGGCGCTGGACGGCGGTCCCGTCCGGGAGCTCGGCGACGGGACCCAGCGACTGCCAGTCCTCGGGACCGGTGTGCGGGACTGCCTCGGCCTGGTTGGGGCCCAACGCCTGGCGGTAGGCCAGATGGCCCCCCAGCCAGGCGCCGACACCGGCGACGGTGCCGCCGAGCACCGACGCGGTCCGCCCGCTGCGGCCCCGGGTGCGTTGCACGAGTGCGGTCGCGAACAGGGCCAATGCGGAGGCGTTGGTGACGGCGTGGACGACACCGACGCGCTGCTGCTCCTCATGGCTCTCGGCGTAGTCGGCCCAGCCCGCGGCGACGGTCAGAGGGGCGGTCAACAGCCCCGCCCGGATCAGGACGCTCGACTCCTGGCGCCGTCCCCCGAGCAGGTCGAGCACGGCCGCCGAGGTGAGCGAGCCCAGTGTCAGCTGCGCCAGCGCCGGGTGCAGTGCATGGCCCAGCCACACCCCGTGCAGCGCGTCCTTGATGCGCCGGTCGGCCAGGACGGTGGAAACCGTCTTCCTGGCCGCGGCGGCGGGTCGGTCGAGCACCGTCGCCCGTTCGAGGCCACCGGTGATCGCGTCGAGGATCGTCATACCGAGGTAGTTCACCCTGGGCACGACGCCAAACCTGGCGGCGGCCCGCGGCCGCGAGGGGTTACCGATCTCGAGAGCGGCACCGGCGCGCCGGCGCGCCGCCCCACGCGCTCCGACAGCCCGGCAGCTGCCGGACAGACCAGGAACCGGGTCACCAGCGCCGGGGGTCACCAGCGCACGCCGGCCCGACCGGCGGCAGTCCGGACATGAAGCGGGCCGCCCCGCGCGGTGCGGGGCGGCCCGTCAGACCTGAGCGGTCACCAGCCGCGGTCGGCGTACCGCTGCTCGGCGGGCAGATCGGGGATGTTGATCCCGACCATCGCCTCGCCCAGCCCGCGCGAGACCTTGGCGATCACGTCGGGGTCGTCGTGGAACGTGGTGGCCTTGACGATCGCCGCCGCACGCTGGGCCGGGTCGCCGGACTTGAAGATGCCCGAGCCGACGAACACGCCCTCGGCGCCGAGCTGCATCATCATCGCGGCGTCGGCCGGGGTGGCGATGCCGCCCGCGGTGAACAGGACGACGGGCAGCTTGCCCGCGGCCGCGACCTCGCGGACCAGCTCGACCGGCGCCCGCAGCTCCTTGGCCGCGACGTACAGCTCGGTCTCGTCGAGCGTGGCGAGACGGCGGATGTCGCTGCGGATCTGGCGCATGTGCCGGGTGGCCTCGACGACGTTGCCGGTGCCCGCCTCGCCCTTCGACCGGATCATCGCCGCGCCCTCGGCGATCCGGCGCAGGGCCTCGCCCAGGTTGGTCGCGCCGCACACGAACGGCACGGTGAAGGCCCACTTGTCGATGTGGTGCGCCTCGTCGGCCGGCGTGAGGACCTCGGACTCGTCGACGTAGTCGACGCCCAGCGACTGCAGGACCTGCGCCTCGACGAAGTGCCCGATGCGCGCCTTGGCCATCACCGGGATGCTGACGGCGTCGACGATCCCGTCGATCATGTCGGGGTCGCTCATGCGCGCGACACCGCCCTGGGCGCGGATGTCGGCGGGGACGCGCTCGAGGGCCATGACCGCGACGGCGCCCGCGTCCTCGGCGATCTTCGCCTGCTCGGGCGTGACGACGTCCATGATCACGCCGCCCTTGAGCATCTCCGCCATGCCGCGCTTGACACGCGCGGTGCCCTGCACGGCGTCGGTCTGCTCGGCGGCGGGGGTGGGAACGGCCTGGTCGGACGACACGATGGAACCTCTCTGACGAAGAGAACGACCTGTCGATCGTACGTCAGGGAACGCGCCTGCCCGGGGTCGCTCCGGTGGTGCTCCGCGCCACCTCGGGGTCGGCGATCTCGAAGTACTCCGGGACGGGCGCGGTCCCGGCGAGGTGCAGCCAGCGGACGAGCCGGCGGGACCGGAGCCCGAGGGTGTCGCGGACCGCGTCGTTGTGGACGCGTCGGGCCAGCACGACGAGCTGTTCGGCGTCGGCGAGCTCGCCGACGAGGTCGTCGGGCAGCCGCGCGCGGTCGACGTCGGCGAGCGCGCGGGTGAGCGCGTTCTCGATGGTCTCGGCCCGGCCGTCGCCGGGCGGCGGGCGGGTGCCGGTGCGCGCGTCGAGGGCGTCGCGCAGCGCCGCCACCCGCCGCGGGTCCCCGGTGGCCTCGAGCACGGGCAGGCAGTCGACGGCGGCGGCGGCCCGCCGGTCGAGGGCGGCGTGCAGGCCGGCGCGGGCTGCGTCGGTGCGCACGTGCAGCCGGTCGAGCCTGCGGGCGCGCCCGATGCAGGAGACGACGACCGTCACCGCCACCAGCACGGCGACCGCCAGCACGACCCAGCCGATGACGCTCATCAGGCGGGCACCCCCGCAGTGCCGACGCGGCGCGGGTCGGCCGCCACCGCGGCGCGGTAGACCTGCAGCACCTGCCCCGCGACGACGGGCCAGTCGAACGCCGCGGCGCGCACCCGGCCCGCCGCACCGAGCGCGGTCCGACGGGTGGGATCGTCGAGCAGCCGGTCGAGTGCGCGGGCGAACGCGGTGGCGTCGCCGGCGGCGGCGAGCTCGCCCGCCACCGGCCCGCCCGCCGGGTCGGTGACGACCCTGCGGAACGCGTCGATGTCGCTGGCCAGTACGGGCGCGCCGGCGGCCATGGCCTCGGTGAGGACCATGCCGAAGCTCTCGCCACCGAGGTTGGGTGCGCAGTAGATGTCCATCGAGCGCAACGCGGCGGCCTTGGTGGCGTCGTCGACGGCGCCGAGCACGTCGAGCCGGTGGGCGAGTGGGCCGGCGCGGCGGACCAGCGCGTCGACGTCGCCACGGCCGACGACGAGCAGCCGCAGCCCCGGCCGGTGCGGCGCGAGCTTCTCGACGGCCGCCAGCAGCACCGCCATGCCCTTGCGCGGCTCGTCGAAGCGGCCGAGGAACCCGACGGTCTCGACCCCGGGGCGGGGGTGCCCCGGCAGCAGCGGGCCGTCGGCGAACAGCGGGACGTCGACGCCGTTGGGGATCTCGACGGCGTCACCGCCCAGGTGCTCGACCTGCACCCGCCGGGCCAGCGTCGACACCGCGATGCGCGCGGTGACCTTCTCCATCAGCGGCCGCAGCACCCCGCCGAACGCGGTGAGGGCGCGGGAGCGCTCGGTCGAGGTGTGGAACGTCGCGACGATCGGGCCCTCCGCGGCGAGCAGCGCGAGCACCGAGATCGAGAACGTCGTGGGTTCGTGCAGGTGCAGCACGTCGAAGGTGTGCTCGGCGAGCCAGCGCCGGACCCGGGCGTAGGTCACCGGGCCGAACGTGATCCGCGCGACCGATCCGTTGTAGGGGACGCCGATCGCCCGCCCGGTCGGGGTGACGAACGGCGGCAGCGGCGGGTCGTCGTCGTCGCGGTCGTCCTCGGCGGGGGCCAGCACGTCGACGGTGTGCCCGAGCCGGATCAGCGCCCGCGCGAGATCGACGACGTGGTTCTGCACCCCGCCGGGAACGTCCAGCGAGTACGGGCAGACGATGCCGATCCGCAGCGGCGTCGACGTGCGGGCGGTCATGCGGCGGCCGCCGTGGTGCGGAGGTCGGCGGTGAAGTACGGCTGGAGCATGTGCCAGTCCTGCGGGGCACGACGGATCGTCTCGGTGAAGACGTCGGCCAGCGCCTGGGTGGCCGCGGCGACGGCGGCCTTGCCGGGGACCGGGATCGGCGCCCCGATGGTCAGCCGCCAGCCGGCGCCCTCGAACCCGGAGTGCACGGGCATCAGCAGGGCCCCGGTCATCGCGGCGAGCCGCGCGGGCCCGGGCGGCATCCGGGCGGGCTGCCCGAAGAGCGTGACGTCGACACCCGATGCGCCGAGGTCCCGGTCGGCGACGAGGCAGACGAGACCACCCGCCCGCAGCCGCGAGACCAGGCCCCGGTAGACGGCGGCGCCGTCGTCGGCGGAGAAGACCTCGAACCCGAGCGACTCGCGGTAGGCGACGAACCGCCGGTAGAGCGGCTCGGGCCGCAGCCGTTCGACGACGGTGCTGAACCCGGCCCGCAGCCCGTGGCGGCGCATCGTCTCGACGATCCAGACCCCGGCCGCGTCCCAGTTGCCGCTGTGCGGGAGGGCGAACACGACGCCGCGGCCCTCGGCCAGCGCCGCGAGCGCCGGGTCGATCCCGGTCTGGACGGTGGCCTCGACGATGTGCCCCGGCGAGATCGCGGGCAGCCGGAACGCCTCGCACCAGTAGCGGGCGTAGCTGCGCATGGCGGCGCGGACCAGGACGTCGAGCTCGGCGGGCCCGGCGTCGGGCACGACCCGCGAGAGGTTGGCGCGCAACGTCTGCACACCCGTCCCGGCACGACGGGCGGCGAGCTCCCCCGCCTGCTCGAACACCGCAGTCGCGACACCCGACGGCAGCATCCGGACCAGCCGCCAGCCCGCGGCGAACGCGGGGTCGACCAGCCGCTCGGCGAGCCCGGCGGCGGTCACGATCCCTGCCGTTCGGCCCGGTCGACCTCCTGCGCGCTGCGGTGCACCGCGACGACCCGCTGCCCGACCGTCACGATCGACAGGGCCGCGAGCAGCCACAACGCCACCGACAACGCGTACGGGACGCCGACGCCCTGCAGGAACGTGCCGAGCAGGGTGATGATCAGCCGCTCGGCCCGCTCGACGAGCCCGCCGTCGGCCCGCAGACCGGCCGCCTCGGCCCGTGCCTTCACGTAGGAGGTGATCTGGCCCGCGACCAGGCAGATGAGCGCGGCGATCCCGAGCGTGCGCTCCTGCCCGACGCCGAGGCACCACCAGGCCAGCCCCGCGAACAGGGCACCGTCGGCGACGCGGTCGCACACCGAGTCGAGCACCCCGCCGAACGCCGTCGAGTACCCGCGGGCGCGGGCCATCGCCCCGTCGACGAGGTCGAACAGCACGAACAGCGTGATGATCCACGGCCCGACGACGAGCTCGCCGCGCGGCAGGAACCACAGCGCCGCCGCGACCGACCCGATCGTCCCGACGACGGTCACGACGTCGGGCGTCACGCCGAGCGCCACCAGCCGACGGCCGATCGGGTCGGTGACGCGGTTGACGCCGGCGCGGGCGAAGACGTTGAGCATCGGCTGCTGCCGACTCCTGCCGATGGGAACGAGGGTCTGGACCAGGTCCAGCCTAGTCCTGTGCGGACCCGCGACCTGCGCCGGGCACGCCGCTCTCAGCGCTCTCCCAGGCTTCCGCGAGCAGCTCACGGGTCTCGGTGAGCAGCTGAGGGATCACCTTCGTCTGCCCGACGACGGCGATGAAGTTCGCGTCGCCGCCCCAGCGCGGGACGACGTGCTGGTGCAGGTGGTCGGCCAGCGATCCGCCCGCCACGGTCCCCAGGTTCAGCCCGACGTTGAACGCGTGCGGCGCCGCCACCTTCTTCATCGCCCGGACGGCCTGCTGGGTGAAGGCCATCAGTTCGGCCGACTCCTCGCCGGTGAGCTCCTCCAGCTCCGCGACGTGCCGGTACGGCAGCACCATGAGGTGGCCCGGGTTGTACGGGTGCAGGTTGAGCAGCGCGAACACGCTGGCCCCGCGCGCGACGACCAGGCCCTCCTCGTCGGGTAGCCGGGGGATGCGGCAGAACGGGCAGCCGCTCTCCCCCGCCTCCTTGATGTAGGCCAACCGGTGCGGCGTCCACAGCCGGCGGAAACCGTCGGGAGTCCCCACCCCGTCGCGAGGCTCCAGGGCCGGCTCGTCCATGCCGACGAGCCTAGTGCGCGGCCGTGAAGGACTCGGCGGTCGGCGACGTGTTGTCCCGACGGCCGATCCAGGCCTGCACGGCCGCCACCGCGTCGGCGACCGGCACCCCGTTGACCTGCGTGCCGTCGCGGAACCGGAAGCTCACCGCACCGGCCTCGACGTCGCGCGCACCCACGACCAGCATGAAGGGCACCTTCTGCAGGGTGTGGGTGCGGATCTTCTTCTGCATCCGGTCGTCGCCGGAGTCGACCTCGACCCGCACGCCGCGCTCGCGCAGCGTCGCCGCGACCTGTTCGACGTACTCGCGCTGGTCGTCGGTGACCGGGATGCCGACGACCTGGACCGGCGCGAGCCAGGCCGGGAACGCGCCCGCGTAGTGCTCTAGCAGGACCGCGAAGAAGCGCTCGATCGAGCCGAACAGCGCCCGGTGGATCATGACCGGCCGCTTGCGGGAGCCGTCGGAGGCCGTGTACTCGAGGTCGAAGCGGTCGGGCAGCATCAGGTCGACCTGGATCGTCGACATCTGCCAGGTACGGCCGATCGCGTCCATCGCCTGGACGCTGATCTTGGGCGCGTAGAACGCGGCGCCGCCCGGGTCGTCGACCAGGTGCAGGCCCGTCTCCTCGGCGACCTTGCGGAGCACGTTCGTCGCCCGCTCCCAGGCCTCGTCGCTGCCGATGGACTTCTCCGGGTTGCGGGTGGAGAGCTCGAGGTAGAAGTCGTCGAGCCCGTAGTCGCGCAGCAGCTCCAGCACGAACTGCAGCAGGGAGGCGATCTCGCCCTCCATCTGCTCCTCGGTGCAGTAGATGTGCGCGTCGTCCTGGGTGAAGCCGCGGGCCCGGGTCAGCCCGTGCACGACACCGGACTTCTCGTACCGGTACACGGTCCCGAACTCGAACAGCCGCAGCGGCAGCTCGCGGTAGCTGCGCCCGCGCGCGTCGAAGATCAGGTTGTGCATCGGGCAGTTCATCGGCTTCAGGTAGTAGTCCTGGCCGGGCTTGCGGACGTTCCCGTCGGCGTCGCGCTCCTCGTCGAGGATCATGCCCGGGTACATCCCCTCCTCGTACCACTCGAGGTGGCCCGAGGTGCGGAACAGCTGCCCCTTGGTGATGTGCGGGGTGTTGACGAACTCGTAGCCCGCCTGCTCGTGCCGGCGTCGCGAGTAGTCCTCCAGCTCCTTGCGGACGATGCCGCCCTTGGGGTGGAAGACCGCGAGCCCGGAGCCGATCTGGTCGGGGAAGGAGAACAGGTCGAGCTCCGCGCCGAGGCGCCGGTGGTCGCGACGCTCGGCCTCGGCGACGCGCTCCAGATACGCGTCGAGCGCCTCCTGGCTCTCCCACGCGGTGCCGTAGATGCGCTGCAGCTGCGGGTTCTTCTCGTCGCCGCGCCAGTACGCAGCGGCGGTGCGGGTGAGGCTGAACGCGGGGATGTACCGCGTCGTGGGCAGGTGCGGACCGCGACACAGGTCCGACCAGACCGTCTCGCCGGTGTGGGCGTGGACGTTGTCGTAGATGGTCAGCTCGCCCGAGGCGTCGATCTCGACGACGTCCTCCTCGGGCCCCTTGAGGTCGATCAGCTCGAGCTTGTACGGCTCGTCGGCGAGCTCCTTGCGGGCCTCGTCCTTGTCGGCGAAGCGCCGGCGGGAGAACCGCTGCCCCGCCTTGATGATCTTCTTCATCGCCGACTCGAGCTTCTTCAGGTCGTCGGGCGTGAAGGGCGTCGCGACGTCGAAGTCGTAGTAGAACCCGTCGCGGATGGGCGGCCCGATGCCGAGCTTCGCCTCGGGGTGCAGCTGCTGCACCGCCTGCGCGAGGACGTGTGCCGCGGAGTGCCGGATGACGCTGCGGCCGTCCTCGGAGTCCGCGGGCACCGCCTCCACGTCGACGTCGGCCTCCGGCGCCCACGCGAGGTCGCGCAGCCGCCCGTCGGGATCGCGGACGACGACGACGGCCTCGGGACCGTTGGCGGGCAGCCCGGCCTCGCGCACCGCGGCCCCGGCCGTGGTCCCGGCCGGCACCCGGACGGTGGCGGACGCGGGCGGGACGGGTGGTGCGGACACGAGTTGCCTCCGGTTGAGCACGAACGGATGTGTGCCGTCGAGGCTAGCGGTCGGTGTCGACCGGGTTCGCGCCGTCCCGCCCGTCGCCGGAGCCCGCGTCGGCTGTGGCCGGACCGGGGGCTTCGCCGGGCTGCGGGCCGCGGGCCGGCTGCGCACCGTCGGCCGGGAGGGCGGCGACGACCGCGGAGCGGACCGCGGCGGCGACCGGACCCGCGGCGTCGGCGTGTGGGCGCGGCCGTGGCACGGGCCGCACCGCGGGACCGGGTGCGTCCGCGGCGCGGGGCGGCGACGCGTGCCTGCCGGGACCGGTGGTCGCGGCGGGTGTCGACGAGCCGGGCGCCGAAGTGTCGGACGCCGAGCCGGCGGCCGACGTGGCCGTGCCGTCGGGGCGTGCGTGCCGGCCGAACCACGGGTGTGGCTCGGCGCCCGGGGTCGCGACGCCGTGGGTCGCCGCGCCCTGGGGCGGCACGGGCCAGGGGTCGGGCGCGACCGCGGGCTCCCTGCGCTCGGCCCACGACGCCGGTGCCGGCTCGACCGGCGGGGCCGGCGGCGCGGGCACCGTCCCGGCGAACAGCGCGTCGCCGGAGAGGCTGCTGCTTGCGGGGCGGACCGCACGGAGCGCAGCCGCGACGGCCGAGACGTCGCCCGGGAGCCCGGCGGCGCCGAGCGGCGGCACCCGCTGTGCGTCGCCGTCGCGGGCGATCCGATGCCCGCCCCCGCCGGGTGACGCAGCCGCGTCGTCGGCGGAGCGGACGGGGCCTGCCGGGGTGATGCTCGGGGACGGCGACCCGAAGAGGCTCCCCGGCGTGAGCCCCGTGGGAGGCCGCGGCGGGTCGCCTGCGGGCGCGGCGGTCGAGCGCGGCGGGTCGCCTGCGGGCGCCACGGTCGAGCGCGGCGGGTCGCCTTCGGGCGCCACGGTCGAGCGCGTCGTCTCGGTGGACGTTGCGGTGGCCGAGAGCGTCTCGGCAGACGAGGTCGTGGTCGAGTGCGGCGTATCGGGCCCGGCGTCGGCGTGCACCGGGTCCGCCGGCGGCACGGTGCTCGCATGCGGCATCTGCGCGTCCGCCGGGGTGGGCGCGCGGGACGGATCGGCAGCGGTGCCGGGGAGGGACGGGGCGGCGGGCGCTGACGCACCCGCGCGGGAGGGATCCGCCATCGGCGGGGTGGCCGCGCCGGCGTCGACGGCCGGGGCCGTAGCCGGCGCAGCGTCCGACCGGTGTCCGGGCGCTGACGCGGCGGCCACCACCGGCAGCCGGGCCGTCACGGAGGCCGGGCCGCCCGGGGGCTGCGACATCGTCGGCGCCGGCAGCGCGGCCGGCGCGGACCCGATGGGCCCGTTGCGCGCCAGCGCCGTCGCGGTGTCGCGCGCGATCTCGTTCGACGGCGCCGCAGGCAGTGCCGCGACGGGTGCCGCAGGCGATGCCCCGAGCGATGCCCCAGGCGATGCGCCAGCCGCGTCCGGCGCCGTCACGGGCGGCGTCGCCGGGCCGGCCGGCTGCTGCGGACCCGCACCGGGGACCGCGGCGGCCTCCGTACCGAGCGGCGCGCGCCGCGGGTCCGGTCCGGCGGCTGCGGTCGCTCCGGGCTGTTCCGGTCCACCGGGGGACGCCGGGGGCTCGTGTGAGACGACGTGCTGCTGCGCGGCGTGCCCACCGGTCGGAACCGGAGCAGGCGGTGCCGCAGCGCCCGGCGCCCACCGCGGGGCACCGGGCACGCCGGCTCCTGGCCACCACGGACCGGGCGCGACCGGCCCGGCCGGGGTGAAGAGATCGGCCTCCGGACGGGCGGGGGCGCCGCCCGGGGCCGGCGGGACAGGTGCGCCCGACACCGAGGGCGGGTCGGGCGGCGCCGTCCGAACGAGTACCCCCGGCATCGGGACGAGCGCCGCGGTGTCCATCCGCGAGAGCCGTCGCCGCAGACGGCGCAGGGCCCGCGGCGGGCCGTCGACCAGCAGCGACAGCACGAGCCGGTCGCCGAGCGGGTCGTGGACGGTGCGCAGCACCTGGTGCAGGCGGTCGCCGTGGGCGACGACCACCTCCGTCGGTGCCGGCCCGCCGAACGACACGGCCGCCGCGTCCACCGCCGCCCGGATCACGTCGGCTTGACCAGCGCAGACCGTCTCGAGGTCCTCCGGGGCACCTTCTCGGGACCGGGCCGCGAGGAGCATGCCGCTGCCCGCGTCGAGCAGTGCCGCCGCCACCACCGCGCGGTCCCGGACGAGCGCGGCGAGCGCCGCGTCCGGGGACGCCCCGACCGGTGGGGCGACGGCCGGTACACCGGGGCCGTTCGTGTTCACGACGTGCGCTTCACCTCGCCCGCGGGGCCGCTGTCAGCGCTGGTTGGAGGGGAAGAACTGCCCCTCGTTGCCGGGCACGGCCTGACGGGTGTTGGCGGCCGGGTGGGCCATGTAGAAGTCCTGCTCGATGACCCGCAGGTCGCGCCGCGCCATCGCCAGGTTGGCCTGGGCGCGGTTGAGCACCAGGTAGAAGAACAGCTTCTCGTCCGTGCCACGGATCATCCGGAGCAGGTGGTACTGCGTGTCCAGGGTGATCAGGATGTCCTCGATCTGCTCGCGCAGGCCGAGCTTCTGGACGACCTCCATCTTGGTCCGGATCACGTCGCTGTTGCCCGGGGCCGCGACGTCGAGGTCGAACTCGGCGCTGCCACCGCGAGAGCCCAGCATCATGCCGCTCTCCCAGTCGACCAGGGCCACCGCGAACGCACCCTTGATATTCGCCGCCATGTCGAGCGCGTGCTCGATGTTGCTCATTTCTTGCTCCTCGTCGGGGTCGGGGGGGTCCGCGGAATTCGGGGTTCCGCGGGTGCCGGAGCCTAGCGCATCAATTCGGGGGCGACGGAAAGGCCCGCCCCCACAATTCGCGACGCGCCGGCGGTTAGACCATTCGGCGCAATCCGGCAAGAATACGTTTCATCGTCGACATGTCGTGCGCCCATGCGCCCGGTCCGCCCGTGGGTGCGCGGTGCGATGTCGCGCGCGCGGGCGTCGTCGCAGGAGGGACGACGCTGCCCGGGTCGCGGCGCGGGAGCGCTCCGGGAGCGTCGTCCGGCTCGTCGAGCTCGGCGCGACCGGCGGCGGGTGCCGCCGCCGGCACGGGCGCCGCGGCCGGTGCCACGGTCCGTTCCACCGGCTCCCCCGGCCGGACCAGCCGGACCGGACGAGGCAACCGACGCGGCGATGCGCCGCGTTCCGGCGACATCGTTTCCCCACGACGAGGCAGGGGCACGGACGGCGACCCGGGAGACGTCGACCCGGGGGACATCGCCCCAGGGGACATCGACCCAGGGGACATCGATACGGGAGACATCGACACGGGAGACATCGACACCGGCGCCTTCGAGCCGGGCGACGTGGAACCGGGCGGGCGCGAGGCCGGCGGATCCGAGGCCGAGGGCGTCGCACCGGAGGACGCGGCCGCCGCAGCGGCGGAGGGAGGCACACGACCGCGCCCGGCGATGGCCGCGGGCGGCGACGGACGCGCCTCGTCCACGCTTCTCACCTGCGCCGCAGCGGGCTGGGGCGCACTGGCCGGCGGCCGCGACTGCAGGGGCACGGACACAGGCGGCGACACTGCCGGACCGGGGCTCGGCGCCGCCGGGGCCGACAACGAGGAGGAGCCCGACCCGAACTCGCCGGAGCCGGCACGGCCCGGCACGGCGGTGCGCGACCCTGAGGAGGCCGACCCGGCGGAGGCCGACCCGGCGGAGCCCGACCCGGCGGAGCCCGACCCGGCGGAGCCCGAGACGAGGGAGCCCGGCGACGAACCCGGCGAGGCGGCCGCGCCCGGACCACCGGCGGACCGATCCGGGGGCGTCGCCCCGGCTGCTGCCGGTGCCCGCTGCCCGGGCGGCTGTCCCGCCAGTACGGCGACGGCGTCGGCGACCTCCGGCGCGAGGAGCTCACGACGCGCCAGCGCCAGGTTCGCCCTCCCCCGCTGCAGCGCGAGATGGACCACGAGGGCCCGCGAGCCCACTGTGACGGGACGCAGGACATGGAAGCTGCGCCGCGTCGTGACCGTGATGTCGTCGAGGGCGTCGTCGGACGTATGGCCACTTTCGAGCGAGCCGGCGGCCGCGACCAGCGCGAGAACCGCCGCGGAGTCGACCCCGTCGTCCACGCCGGCGGAAATGGAGTCGAGAACCGCGCCGGAATCGCGGTCGAGCACGCACACGAATGTCGCGCCAGACACCTCGATCAAGGCACGGACAGCGCTCGCGAAAGCGATCACGATCGATTCTTGCACAGGGTCTTCCGGCCCGATTTCTCAGCCCTTTCAGCGCAACTACGGTCCGCTCACGGCCGATTACGGGCGACCTTTCGGGCGTGCCTGAAATAGGCTGAACGGTCGTACAGAAAACCTGGTGATACCGGACAGATCGCGAGGACCGTGCGGTGCGGCACGGTTGCACCCGTGCCGTCCGCCACTCGGTCGTCCCCGCGGACACGGGGGGCGGCGGGCCGCGCTGCGGCGCGACGACGAGCGCCCGGCGGCCGGCGGACGGGACGGCGCACATCCGGCTCCTCGACCGCCTTGATCTCCGGTGAGCCGGATCGTGAACGCCGCTTCTCGCCGGACGACCGCGTCCTCACCGACCGGTCCTCCAGAATCCCGCTCGTCGAGCTGCGCTCCACCACCCCCGCACCACCCCCGCGCCGACCTGCCCTCGCTCCCGCCGCCCCTTGCCGATGCATCGCCCGCTCCGCTCTCACCGACCCGCTCTCGCCGACCCCGCCCACGCCGACCCGTCTCCGCCGACCCCGCCCACGCCGACCCCGCCCACGCCGACCCCGCCCACGCCGACCCCGCCCACGCC
>NZ_BPRG01000089.1:0-775 GCF_036984265.1 Pseudonocardia sp. D17
ACAGCCTCTCAGCCGATCACCGCAGCCGGGTTACAACGCCAACGTTCTCGATCGAGGCACTAGCGCGGTCGTGCGGGGGTGGCCCGCCGGGGTCGGGGCAGACCGCGGTCGCCGGTCCCGGCACCGCCGCCGGCGACGTCAGGGCGCGGCGTGACCGACGGCAGCTGCGTCGTGGGCGGCTCGCCCGGCGACGGCGCCACGATGGGCATCGCGACGGTGAGCGGTTCGCCGGCGTCGTGGCGCGGACGGGGGAGGCGCGCGGGCGGGGGCCGTCGCAGCGGCGGCTCGGGCGCCACCGGAACACGTGGCGTGGGGACGGGAGCCGCAGGGACGCGAGCCGCAGGAACGGGCGGCGCAGGAACGGGCGGCGCGGCGACGCGCGTGGCGCGGACCGGCGTCGGGCCGGGCGTGGATGCGACCTGACGCCGCGGCTCGGGCGCGGAGGGACCGGGCATCGGACGCCTCGGAACAGGCACCTGCCCGGCGCGTGCGGACACAGGTACCTGCGCCGGATGTGGGGATCTCGGGGCGTGCGCAGCGGGTGCCGGCGACGGGGCCTCCGGGTCCACGGCAGCAGGGTCCGGCGACGCGTGCGCGGCGGGCGCGGACAGCGCGCGGTCGCGGTCCTGCGGCGGGACGTTCTCGAAGCGACCGATGCGGCGCAGCTTCTGCCAGCCCAGCCGGATGCCGGTGAGCGCCGCCGACACCGACTGGATGAGGACGGCGTACATGAGCTGGCGGTAGGCGAACTGCTGCAGCGGCAGGAGCCACAGGA
>NZ_BPRG01000090.1:0-461 GCF_036984265.1 Pseudonocardia sp. D17
GCCGAGGACACCGACCTCACAGTGGCCATGGGCATCGGGGGCTGGCGGATCGTCTTCGAGGAGCGGGCCCGCGCCTGGACCGAGGCGCCGTCGACGTTCGGCCAGCTGTGGCGCCAGCGCTACCGCTGGAGCTACGGCACCATCCAGTCGCTCTGGAAGCACCGGCGTGCGGTCGCGGCGAGCGGCGCCTCCGGCCGGTACGCGCGGCGCGGGCTGCTCAACGTCGGCGTCTTCCAGGTCCTGCTGCCGCTGATCGCGCCCCTGATCGACATCCTGCTGGTCTACGGCCTGATCTTCGACGACGCCGTCCGCACGCTCGTGCTCTGGGGTGCCGTCCTGGCCATCCAGACCGTCGCCGGGATCGTCGCGTTCCGGCTCGAACGCGAGAAGATGGCGATCCTGTGGCTCCTGCCGCTGCAGCAGTTCGCCTACCGCCAGCTCATGTACGCCGTCCTCATCCA
>NZ_BPRG01000091.1:0-3709 GCF_036984265.1 Pseudonocardia sp. D17
CCGCGCCTCGGCCGACAACAGCCGCATCACGATCTCGGACTTGCTCATCTCCAGCGAGAACACCGCGGTCGTCATGCCATGGCGGACCGGGCACGAGCGGGCGATGTCGAGCCCGACCGTGCTCTTCCCGACGCCCGGCCTGGCCGCGACAACGATCATCTGGCCGGGATGCAGACCGTTGGTCATCGCGTCGAGGTCGGTGTAGCCGGTCGGCACGCCGAAGGCCATGCCGCCGCGGGCGGCGATGGCGTCGATCTCGTCCATCGTCGGGGCCAGCAGTTCCTCGAGCGGGGTGTAGTCCTCGCTCGTGGTCCGCTCGGTCACCTCGTAGATCGCCGCCTGCGCCCGGTCGACCACCTCGTCGACATCACTGCCGTCGGCACCGTGGTAGCCCAGCTGCACGATCCGGGTACCGGCTTCGACGAGCCGCCGCAGGATCGCCTTCTCCGCGACGATCTCGGCGTAGTAGGCCGCGTTGGGCCGCGGTCGGGACCGTCGCGATCAGCGTGTGCAGGTAGGGCGCACCACCGAGACGGATCAGCTCACCGCGGCGCTGCAGTTCCGCCGACACCGTGACCGCATCCGCCGGCTCACCCCGACCATAGAGATCGAGGATGCAGTCGTAGACGGTCTGGTGCGCGGGCCGGTAGAAGTCGTCCGGGCGCAGGATCTCCACGACGTCGGCGATCGCGTCCTTGTTCAGCAACATCCCGCCGAGCACCGACTGCTCGGCGGTGAGGTCCTGCGGCGGCTGACGATCGAACGGTGAAGCCGCGGTCCCCGCGCCCGGAGGGGCCGCTCCTCGGAGGCCGCCACGGGCTGCGCTCGGCGGCGACAGGTTGTTGTGGCGGGCGTGGCAGTGTGCCGCGGTCATCCTCAGCACCGTCGGTCGTGGGTGCGAGTCGACACCGGGAGACCCCGCACCCGGTCGTCGCCCGAGTCCTGGGCGCGGCGCTTCTCACGCAGCTGGTCGAGGTGTTCGCGCAGTGCCTCTCGTGCCCGTTTCCGCACTCCCGGCTCAGCCACGGGTACGGGCTCAGCCACGGGCGGCTGTGGCCGCCGCACTGACGCGACTGCATCGCGCGGCAACTTTGTCGTCATGCGGTGCCCGGTCACGTGGCCCGGAAGCTCTTTCAGCCTGCCCTGCCACGGACGCAGCCGAGCGCCGAGCACCGCGAGCGGATCGTTCACGCCACGGGTGAGGTCTCCCCGCGGTCTGTCGCGTCGGTCGGGATGGAACTCCACCGCGTAGAGCAGACCGGCGATCGACGCTCCGTCGTCCCACCACCGCTTCAGGAGAGCCCGGGCCCGCCAAATCTGGATCTTGCCATTTTTTCGGCCGTCGAGGCCGAGGTGGTGGATGAGACCGAGTGTTGCTGAGTGACGTGAGTTGGGGGTGGTGGGCACGGCGTAGGTCGGCCATTGGTTCTGGGCCTGGTGTGGTGACCGTTTGCCGCGTAGCGAGGGTTCTATGCCAACGAGAGATGTGGGGAGGTCGCCATTTTCATCCACACCGAAGTCAGCTGTGGTGACGGGCTGGACAAGAGGATCCATGGTGACCAGGGCGTAGGTCGGTGTACGACCGGTTTCGGTACCGAGGAACTCTGCTGACGCACCGCACTCCACGACGACCAGGACACCGCTCTCGCGAGCCCAGGCCAGCGCGCGGGAAACCGTGCGTGGTGCTCGGTTCCCGGCCGCAGCGAGCCGGTCGACGGTGAGGCCGCTGATCAGACCGGTCTCCCAGTCCATGTGTGCGACGAGCTGGTTGAGGATCTGTGTCCAGCTGCGGCGCTTGTCAGACCGCCACTCCTCGTCGTCGATGCGGCGCGCGAGGTATCGCAGTGCCTCTGGTTGCGAGGTCAGCACCCGATACCGGGCGTCGACGAAGTTCCGCCAGCCGGGATGAGGTTGAAACCTCGCCTCCTGGAGGCGGCGTCGAGCCCGTTCACGGCCGCGGGCCAGGGCTCGGGCCCGGGCTCTGGCCCGGGCGGCCGGCTTGCGCGCTCGTCCTGGACCGCTGCTCGGGCCTCGGTTCGGATCGCGGTACGCCGTGCCGCGCGGCGTCTGCGGTGGCCGGGTCACGTCGGCGGTGGCGAAGAGATGGGTGGGTGGGAGGCCCTGGGCGAGTAGTTCGCCGTGCAGGACGCATGTGGAGTTGCTGGGTCCGGAGGCAAGGGTGAACGCGCCGTGCTGGTAGCACGGGAGGCACCATCCTGCACCGGAATCAGATGCTGGCTGATTCGGGCGTGCGGGAATCGGCTCGTGTCGCGCTCCCGTTTTGTCCGGCCCAGGCTGTAACCTGGACACGCGAAAGCGCCCCTTCTTGGCAGGTTGGGGAATCCGCCCCGGTTCGCCGGGGTACCGACGTCAGCTGGGTGCTGGTCCAGATGACGCACGCTCTGAACCGAGGCGACTCCTGGCCGGGGGTCGCCTCGGTGCGGTTTACGAGGCCTTGTTCATCGGCAGCTCCTGTTGCCCGTGAGGCTTCGACGGCGCGGGGAGTTCGTCACGATGGCGCAGGCCAATCCGGATCAGAGCGGCGGCTGTCTCGGAGAACGACCAGTCCCGTGCTGCAGCTTCCTCGCGCAGCTCAGCGCTGTCGTCCGTCGGCACCCGTGTCACGATGACGTCCCGCGGTCCCTTGGAGGGACGCCCGACGCTGCGTGCGGCTGTCCGTTTGGCCATGTCGGCCATCTTGGCCGAATTTCTGAAATGGACGTGCGCGACACGCCGGTATCGCACCTCGGAGTCTCGGGCGGACTCGCACCGCCCGGGGGTTGGTTGCCTCGCCGCGCCCGTGGCGTCGTCACCTTCGCCCTACCTGGCCGCGGCAACTCGCACACACTGCCGCACCTCCTGCGTGCGATTCGGCCAGGTGCAGGGCTCCCCCCGACGGTGCTTTACAAGACAACGGCCGCGCTTTGACCGTGTTCAGGCTGGGAGCCCGCCACGGCCTCACAGCGCCCCCTCAACGACTCCACGATGGTCGAGGCACGCTTCGGTCCTCGCCTTTACCTTGCTGGCAAGCACCGAACGTGACCCGCTGGACCCCGGGGGTGGCGCAGCATTCATCGCGGCGTCAACGATTGATTGTCAGGAGTAGCCGGACAGGCATCGCTCTGTTCTCCGTCGCTGCTTGACCTAGAGAACCCCGCGGTGTAGGCACAGGATCCTGAGGAGTTCTTCCGGCGGCTGGCCGACCAGCGGGTCGCGGTGCGGAGATGCCGCCTGGTCAGCTCGTCGGCTATGCGCTCGCCGCGCTGGGCGACACGAACGCCGACGGCATGCCGGTGTGGTTCTCCGGTCGGAGCCTGGCGCGGGCTCTGTCCCTGCCGAAGCTGCTGGAGCGGTGGGCCTCGGCTGCGCCTCCGGCCCAGCCGTTGCCGCCCGAGGCGCACGAACGGGCCCGGATGGGCGCGGCGGAACCCGCCGAGGCTGTCGTGGACGCGATCAGCGCGGTCGAGCACGCGACCGCAGCGCTGGCCGCCGACGAACGCGACGTCGCGGCGTCGGTGGCGCACGCGGCCGGTGACATGGTCACCGCGGTGTGCACCGTGACCGGTAAGGCCTCCGAGCTGGACCGGGTGCAGTGGGAGGTGGCCGAGCAGTTCGATCGCGCGGCCCGGACGCCGGGCGTGGGCTAGCCGCGGCGGTGGGCTCCGGTGGCCGCCGAGCTGCGGACCGCGGCGTGGCGGTTGATCGCGCT
>NZ_BPRG01000092.1:0-3540 GCF_036984265.1 Pseudonocardia sp. D17
ATCAACGTCCCAGCCAGAGCCGAGACGTCAGTTCCGAGCCTCCACTAAACCCGGCACGAGACAGGCTGTCAGGACCGTCCAGGCGGCGTTGGCGGTGAACACTCCCGACGGGGAATGGGCCAGCGGGCCGGCTTTGAGGTCGTCGATGACCTGCTCGATGATCGCGTGCCCACGGTGGCTCGCTTCGGCGGCGAGCATCGCCAGCGGTGAGTCGGTGAACACCGCGTGGTGACGGTAGGCGCTGAACATCTCGCCCTGGCCCTGCGGCACCGACTTGGGGTTGAGCCGCTTGACCCGGCGCACGATGAGCCGGGCGGTGACGTGGTCCGCCTGCTTGCGTGAGGTGAAGGCGGTGTAGGTGGTCTCGGCGACTTCGGCGTCGGAGATCCATCGCTGGTCGGCTTCCTCCCAGATCGCCTCGGGGTACTTGATGCCTACCCACGCGGTCTCGGGGATGCGGCTGATCGCGGCGGTGATCGCCGGGTCCATGCGGGCGGTGATGGAGAAGTAGGTCCCACCGGTCCTGGCGGCGCCCACCACGGCGTGTTGGTAGTAAGGCGCTGTCGGCGCGCATCGTGATCGTGCCGGTGGCCCCGGCCCTCTTGGCGGTGGCCAGCGCGTCGGCGATCAGCCGTGGCCCGCCGTGGGCCGAGGCAACGTTGCCCCGCCGCAGCCGAGTGGCGGCGATCACCGGGGCCGCCAGCGGCGTGGACACCAGTAGTGCCCCATAGAGTGGTGTAACCGGGGTGGTCGCGTCGTCGTAGACGTGGGCGCGGTCACCGTGTGTGCCTTCGAGTCAACCTTCCAGAGAATCCTCGAAAGGACATCATCACGATGACCGCTCCTCATAGTGTCGACCCTGCTGGCCTGCTTGGCGAAGCCCTGTCCGAGGCTCGTCGGATCTGATGCGATCACTGCTGCAGAGAGTGATCAATGCTCTGCTGTCGGCCGACGCCGATGCGGTGGTCGGTGCCGAGTGAGCTACCTGTGCTCGGTGTCCACGATGTACCGGCTGCTGCGCCGTCGCGGGGAGGTCCGCGAGCGGCGCCGTCAGGCCACCCATCCTGCCCGGGTCAAGCCCGAGCTGATCGCCGACGCCCGCCGTCGCGGTCATGGACCCCTTCCACGTCGTCCGCCTGGCCGGGGACGCGCTGGACCAGTGCCGCCGCCGAGTCCAACAAGATATCCACGGCCATCGCGGCCGCAAAGGGCGACCCGCTCTACGCCGCCCGCCGCACCCTGCACACCGGCGCCGACCTGCTCACCGAGAAGTAGACCACGCGGATCGAGGCGCTGTTCACCGGCGACGACCACGTCGAGGTCGAGGCGACCTGGGCGTTCTACCAGCAGATGATCGCCGCCTACCGCGAGCCCGACCGGACCGCAGGACGCGACCTGATGACCCGCCTGATCGACTCCCTCAGCGGCGGTGTCCCGGCCGCGCTGAGCGAACTACGCACCCTGGGCCGCACCCTCAAGCGCCGCGCCGAGGATGTCCTGGCCTACTCCGACCGCCCCGGCACATCCAACGGGCGGCGGAGTCATACGGCCCCACCGAAGCCATGAACGGTCGACTCGAGCCCCTACGCGGCTCCGCCCTCGGCTTCCGCAACCTCACCAACTACATCGCCCGGTCACTCCTCGAGGTCGGCGGATTCAAATCCCGACTACACCCTGGATTCGGATGAGCCCGTTTGGCCAGCCCTGCGCGCACGGCCGTCGAGCGGGTCCAGCGGCGCAGTTCGGCCTCGTCATCGTTGCAGAGCGTCAGGGCGCGGCAGGAGAGTTGACCATCCCAGTTCGACGACCGTTTAGGAACTAACGACACGGGACACCAAGGGCTCGGGAGCGCCATCGATCATCCGACTTGTTGCAGTGTGGAGTATGCTTTTCGTTATCTTGAGTACACCGGTGTTCGTCTGATACTGGAAGCAGCCGGGTCACGGTTTAATCCTGCCAACTTTGTGGATCATGAACGAAGGTGAGTTGATATGGCTGCCCCTAGCCCAGCTAGCCCTAACCGAGGCGGAACGGTGCAGTCCGTGGATCGCACGATCGAGCTGCTGGAGTTGCTCGCCGACGCCGGGGGCAAGGCGAGCCTAAGCGAACTGGCCATCAAGACCGAACTGCCACTACCCACGATCCACCGGCTGATCCGCACGCTGCTCGCGCACGGTTACGTCCGCCAACTGCACTCCCGGCAGTACGCGCTTGGCCCGCGCCTGATCCGGCTCGGCCACGGTGCCGGTCGCCAGTTCGGCTCCGATGCGCTGCCCTACCTCGACCGGGTGGCCCGCGATCTAGGGGAGAGCGCGAACCTCGCGACGATCGACCGGGACATGGTGGTCTACGTGGCCCAAGCCTCGTCCTCCCACTCGATGCGGATGTTCACCGAGGTAGGCCGGCGAGTATTCCCGCACTCCACAGGGGTGGGTAAGGCAGTGCTCGCGCAACTGCCCGATTCGGAGGTGCTGGAGATCGTCCAGCGCATCGGGATGCCCCCGGCCACCGATAAGTCGCTCAGCACCGTCGAGGAGCTCCTTGCTGAACTGGCGAAGATTCGCGAGCAGGGCTTCGCGATCGACGACGGGGAGCAGGAGGTCGGGGTGCGCTGCTTCGCCGTCCCGGTGCCTGGTGCCCCGACTCCCACCGCGCTGTCCATTTCAGGGCCGGACGGCCGGGTCACGATGGAGTTCGGCGACAGTGCGGTGCCGGTCCTGCAAGAGATCGCCGGCGAGATCGGTGAGGTGCTGCTCGCCGGCTAGGAGACTGCTGAACAAGGCGCCCTTCTGGCTCGCGACGTGAGCCGGGACGGGCGGGGCGCCATCAATTTGGCCGTCGAAGCGGCTCTGGTAGGTCACAGCACGTGGCTGGACAACGAGGTCGACCCGCCCGTCAGGTCCGATTCTGCTCCTTGGTGAGGCCAGACGCCAGGTCCCTGGCCCCGGTGCTCAGGCGATGGTCAGCGCCCAGGTTCCGGCGGTGCGCTGCAGGCCCAGGGTGAGTAGTCGCATGAGATTGAGGGCTGAGCCGCGTAGGTGCTCCAGTCGTCCGTTGAATCTCCTATGTTTGTCAAGCGCCAGCGAGTTCGTTCTGAGCGGCGGCATTGACGCGGCGGTAGATGTCCCGGGCGAGATAGCGCTTGAGGCAGCGACGGATCTCTCGGAGGGTGCGCCCTTCGGCGGTGCGGCGCTCGACGTAGGCACGGGTTCGCGGGTCCATGCGCATGCGGGTGACGACGGCCATGTGGAGTGCTCGGTTGAGGCGCCGGTCACCACCGCGGTTGATCCGGTGCCGGACGGTGTTACCCGATGATGCGGGGATGGGGCTGGTCCCCGCGAGGCTGGCGAACGCGGCTTCGGATCGGATGCGGCCAAGGTGCGACCACGAGGTCAACGCGACAGCGGCGGTGACCGGACCAATGCCGGGCTGGTCGAGCAGGTCGCCTGCTGGGCTCTGTCGAACCAGGTCGGTGACTGTCTCGTGCCGGGTTTAGTGGAGGCTCGGAACTGACGTCTCGGCTCTGGCTGGGACGTTGAT
>NZ_BPRG01000093.1:0-2114 GCF_036984265.1 Pseudonocardia sp. D17
AGATGTAGGCCTTCTCACCGGCTTCGGCCTGGATGTCGTCGAACAGCTTCTGGTCGTAGTCGACAATCGCGTCGCCCGCCTGAGCCCGCTCACCGACGATCTGAGCCACAGTGCACTCCTTCTGTTTGGATGGCTGGTGCTTCGAGGGTCAGACCGCCGGCCCCTGCAGGGCAGGCGGTTCGGCCCACGTCTTCCGGTGGCTGCCCGGCATCGCGCGCATCACCGTGCTCCGGACCGGCCACGGCAGGGCGCCGTAGACCGGGGCGAAGATCTTCAACCAGAAGATCTCCTTGGCGCCCCGCGGAGGCCGCGGAGCGGGCGTGCCCAGCTTGACCGAGAGCTTCCGCTGGGCGTCGACCAGCAGGTAGTGCTCGGCGTTGTGACGCAGCCACCCGAAGAAGCCGCCCGCCACGGTCAGGCCTTCTTCGCCGCGACGAGGCCGTTGTTGGCCGCGACCACGATCGGCTCGGTGAGTGCGCCGATCGCCGGGGCGAAGACGTTCTCCATCGTCGCCAGGTCCTCGAGGGTCATCCCGAAACGGATGGCCTGCGCGAGGAAGTCGGCGCGCTCCTTGATGCCGTCGCCGCCACCGACCATCTGGGCACCGATGACCTTGTGCGACTTCGGGTCGGCCAGGATCTTGAGCTTGACCTTCTTGACGCCCGAGTAGTACCGGGACCGCGAGATCCCCTCGGCGACCCCTACGACGTACGGGATGCCGATGGCCGTCGCGGTGGCCTCGCCGAACGACGCACCACCGATGACCCACTTGCCGGCGGGCGTGCCCCACGGCACGAACACCGTCTTGTACGTCTTGTCGCCACCGCCCGCGTTCTGGCCCGCCGCCTTGCCCTGCGCGTACGCGTGCGAACCGGTGAGGCCCTGCAGCGGCGTGCCCGCGAGGCCGTGCGGGATCTCGCAGGCGTCGCCCGCGGCCCACACGTCGGGGGCCGAGGTCTTCATGTGCTCGTCGACGACGATGCCGCCCGTCGACCCCAGCTTGATCCCCGCCGCGGCGGCGAGGGCGTTGTTCGGGGTCTTGTGCGTGGCGACGACCGCCAGGTCGACCGGGATCTCCCCCGACGACGTCCGCACCGCGCGGACCTTGCCGTCGGCGTCGCCGAGGAACGCCTCGAGCGTCGTGTTGAAGTGCAGGTGGACGCCCAGCTCGCGCCAGGACTCCTCCACCGGCGCCATGATGTCCGGGTCGGCCATCGCGGCGAGCGCGTACGGGTTCGGGTCGATCAGGTGGGTCTCGATCCCGCGGTGTGCCAGCGCGGTGACCATCTCCAGGCCGAGCGGGGAGGCCTCGACGACCACGGCGCGCTTGGAGTTGGCGATGACCTTGTCCCACTCCGCGGCGGCCCGGATGTTCTTGACGTAGTACAGGCCGCCGAGGTCGGTGCCGGGCACGCCCGGGTCGGCGTAGGCGAAGCCGGTGCCGATGACGAGGCTGTCGTAGGAGACCTCGCCCTCGCCCTTGACGGTGACCGTCTTGCGTGCGGTGTCGATCGCGGTCACGGTGGTCTCGTAGTGCACGTCGATGCCCGCGTCCACGTAGGCCTGCTTGCCCGCCAGGATCAGCCGGTCGAAGCTGTCGATCTCGCCGCCGTGGACGTAGGGGATGCCGCACGGGCTGTAGGCGATGTCCTCGAACTGGGTGTAGAGGACCACCTCGGCCGAGGGGTCGACGGCCTTGACGCCGCCCGCGGCGCCGGTCCCGCCGGGACCACCACCGATGATCACTGTCTTCCGCGGCACGTCGCCCGCCTTCCTCCGTGTGCGCTGAGGATCGCACGGTCGTTCACTATGCGATTCAGGATTTTTACCATACTCAACGCCTGAACAGTGTCAACGCCCCCCGCCAGTGGCAACACAGCCGTAACCGCGGCCGCCCGGGCCCGCTGCGGGCCCGCGACGTGCGTCGACACCTCCGGTGGAGCGTCGACCCATGGTGCCGCATCGCCGCGGCCGGCGTCCGTGCGGCCACCTCCGACCGTGGTCGCGCGTACCCGGAGCGTGTGAGAGAGTGTTGTGAAACCTGGTGATTACTCGGCGTGGCGGCCGTAGTAGTCGCCCGGACCTGTTGATCATCCGGTCGGGTGTGTGTCTGT
>NZ_BPRG01000094.1:0-1406 GCF_036984265.1 Pseudonocardia sp. D17
AGACGCCACGGCAGGCCTCCGCGAAGTCCCGGGCGGGGGTGTCGTCGCCCAGTCCGAGGATCGCGGTGCGCACCCGTTCGGTGGTGGCCTCGTCGGTGACCAGCGCCATCGACCCGGCGAACTTCTCGGCGATCTCCGCGTTGGTGAGCGGCCGCTCGTCGTGGCCCCGGTTCACCTGCTCGCGCCGTGTCAGCACCCGCCCGTCGGTCAGCTCGATCTCGACGTACCCGGAGTAGGCGCGTGGGAAGGCGCTCTCGTCGTCGGGCGACACGCTGACCCGGCGGGCGAGGTCGAGGATCTCGGTGTCGTGCAGCGCCTCGTCCTCCAGCTCGGCGAGCCCGAACCGGCCGCGCGAGAGCGCCGCGGACACGACGTACGGGAGGCTGAACTTGGCGTCGTACTCGTCGCGCGGCGCCCACTTGGCCTCGGCGGGCTCGCAGACGACCTTGCCGGGCACCGGGTGGATCGCGCAGCGGACGGCGGCGATGTCGGCGGGTCGCAGACCGTGCTCGGCGCGCAGGTCGAGCACGGCGTCGGCGAACGCATGGATGAAGTGGCAGATCGGGTAGGGCTTGACCGCGGTCCGCATGAGCTCCCACTGCGTGCCCAGGCCGGCGCCGAGCGCGCCGGGGTCGGTCTCCCGCCCGGCGAGGTGGGTGTTGAACAGCCCGAACCGTCCCTCGTAGACGGCGGGCGGGCCGCTCCAGCCGAACCGCGCGAAGCTCGCCGCGGTGATCCCGCACATCGCCGCCCAGCCCGGGTGCTGTCGTTTGGTCCAGGAGCCGTCCTCCAGGAACTCCAGCAGCCCCGCCGACATCGACCCGACGATGCCCTGCGCCGCGACGAGACGGTCCGCGTCGAGGCCCGCGAGCTTGCCGGCGGCCACGGCCGCGCCGAACGCGCCCGCGACGGCCGTCGGGTGGAAGCCCACGTCGTGGAACCCGCCGGCGCCGCCCAGCCCGACCCGCGCGGAGACCTCCACCCCGAGGACGTACGCGGTGAGCAGGTCGCGCGTGGTGGCACCGGCCGTCGTCGCCGCGGACAGCGCCGCGGGCAGCGCCGCCGCCGTCACGTGCGTGACGGCGGGGATGTGGGTGTCGTCGAAGTCCATGCCGTGGATGAGCACGCCGTTGAGCACGGCCGCGTCGCGCGGGTCGAGCCGGTCGGGCATGGCGAGGACGGGATGGTCGCCCGCGGAGAGGGCGGACAGCGCGTCGCGGGCGACGGCCGGGAAACCGTAGGCCGTCGAGGCGAAGGCAAGGCCGACCGCGTCGAGCACGAGGTGCCGCGCGCGCTCCAGCACCTCGGCCGGGATGTCGCCGTACTCCAGCGCGGCGCCGAACTCCGCGATCCGGCCGGACATCATCGTGCGGGCCGGGCTCTCGATGCTCACAGCAGTACCTCCG
>NZ_BPRG01000095.1:0-1022 GCF_036984265.1 Pseudonocardia sp. D17
GGACTTCAGCGTCTGGCAGGCCTCGACGACGCGGTCGGTCATCGACTGCTCGGCCTTCTTCAGGTACGAGCGCGGGTCGTAGTGCTTCTTGCTGCCGACCTCGCCGTCGATCTTCAGCACGCCGTCGTAGTTCTGGAACATGTGCCCGGCGATCGGCCGGGTGAACGCGTACTGGGTGTCGGTGTCGACGTTCATCTTGACGACGCCGTACGAGATCGCCTCGTGGATCTCCTCGAGCGCCGAGCCCGAGCCGCCGTGGAAGACCAGGTCGAAGGGCTTCGCGTCGGACGACAGGCCGAGCTTGGCGCGCGCGACCTCCTGCCCCTCCTTGAGCACCTCGGGGCGGAGCTTGACGTTGCCCGGCTTGTAGACGCCGTGCACGTTGCCGAACGTCGCCGCCAGCAGGTAGCGACCCTTCTCACCGGTACCCAGCACGTCGACGGTGCGCTCGTAGTCGCCCGGAGTCGTGTACAGCTTCTCGTTGATCTCGTTCTGGACGCCGTCCTCCTCGCCGCCCACGACGCCGATCTCGACCTCGAGGATGATCTTCGCCTTCGCGGCGGCGTCGAGCAGCTCGGCCGCGATCGAGAGGTTCTCCTCCAGCTCGACCGCCGAGCCGTCCCACATGTGCGACTGGAACAGCGGCTCCTCGCCGCGGGCCACCCGCTCGGCGCTGATGGCCATCAGGGGCCGGACGAACCCGTCGAGCTTGTCCTTGGGGCAGTGGTCGGTGTGCAGCACGACGTTGACGGGGTAGCGGGCGGCGACGACGTGCGCGAACTCCGCCAGGGCGACCGACCCGACGACCATGTCCTTGACGCCCAGCCCGGACGCGAACTCCGAGCCACCCGTCGACAGCTGGACGATGCCGTCGCTCTCGGCCTCCGCGAACGCGCGCAGCGCCGCGTTGAGGGTCTCGCTGCTCGTCACGTTGATCGCCGGGAAGGCGTACTCGCCCTTCTTGGCTCCGTCGAGCATCTGGTTGTAGACCTCGGGGGTGGCGATCGGCATGTGACGTCCTC
>NZ_BPRG01000096.1:0-1153 GCF_036984265.1 Pseudonocardia sp. D17
CCCGACCAGCACGATCACCGTCGCGCACCAGCTGCACTACAGCCGCTTCACCGACCTCGCCCACGAACACCGCCGAGCGTAATAGTTGTAGATTGGTAATTATCCACTGTGGAGTATTGAGGACTGGGGTGTGATTGCAGGGATGACGGTGACCGCGCAGGACCTCCTCGGCCGTCTGCGGCCGCGGGCGTGGGACTCGGCGGCATCCACTGCCTTCGAGGCTGCTCAGGAGGCGATCAGTCACGCCATCGGCTGCTACTCCTCGCTGCTGGCCTCCGAGCAGCGCTCGCCGAATCCACGGGCTGAGCGCGTGGACGCCTGGTCGGCGGCCCGGCAGCAGTGTGCGGCGGAGCGCCGCCGGCTGCGTGCCTACGACCGCGACCAGGTGGCGGAGGTCCGGGCGCGGTACACGCAGCTCATCGCCGAGCTCGACGCGGAACTGCAGGCGCAGTCGCGTTGAGCGGTGACGACGCGTCGAGCAGCGTCCGGTCCTACCAGCTTTCCGCGGACGACAACGACCGTGTCTTCCGGCGCGACATCGTTCCCAGCGAACTGGAGCTGGTCCCGTCGCAGGAGCAGCCGATCGTCGTGTTCCTCATCGGTCAGCCCGGTGCGGGAAAGTCGGCCACCGCCGATGAGATCCGGGACGTTTTCGGCGACGGCGGGTTCGTCGAGGTCGACAGCGACATCTACAAGGCCTATCACCCGCGCTACGCGGAGATCCTTCGCCTCGACGACACACTCATGGCAGCGGCCATCGGGCCGGACGGTCGTGCGTGGATGGCGAAAGTGCAGGACTACGTCCGCGCGCACCGACTGAACGCGCTCGTGCACGAGATCGCGCAGAACCCGGACTACCTCGTCGCCACCGCCACGAAGTACCGCGACGCCGGCTACAGGTCGCTGTCGTTGTCCTGGCGGTTCAGAACAGCCGCGGAGCCGCCTCATGGTCCGGGCTGGGTCTATCAGCCGAAGCTGGACGGGTTCCGTGGCTGTGCCTGGTGGAACCGCCGCGGCCGGGTACGGCTGCTGTCGCGGCGCGGCCGGAGTCTGACCGACGCCTTCCCCGAACTACCGTCGCGCCCACGAACTAGTGCCTCGATCGAGAACGTTGGCGTTGTAACCCGGCTGCGGTGATCGGCTGAGAGGCTGT
>NZ_BPRG01000097.1:0-2239 GCF_036984265.1 Pseudonocardia sp. D17
GGTAGCGGGCGTTGAGCGACTCGATGGCGTTGGTGGAGCAGATGACCTTGCGGATCTCCACGTCGTAGTCCAAGAAGGGCACGAACTCCGACCAGGAGTTGCGCCAGAGCGCGATGATCGCCGGGTAGGTCCCGCCCCAGGTGTCGGTGAACTCGTCGAACCGGGCCAGGGCGGCGGCCTCGGTCGCCGCGGTGTAGACCGGCCGCAGGTCCTTGGCCATCTGCTCCCAGTAGCGGCGTGAGGCGTAGCGGAAGGTGTTGCGGATCAGGTGCAGCACGCAGGTCTGCACCACCGTCTGCGGCCAGGCCGTGGTGATCGCCTCGGGTAGGCCCTTGAGTCCGTCGCAGACGGCGATGCACACGTCGGAGACGCCCCGGTTCTTGACCTCGGTAAGCACCTGCAGCCAGAACTTCGCGCCCTCCCCGCCCTGGCCGCCCTCACCGGCCCAGATCCCGAGGATGTCGCGGTGCCCGTCGACGGTGACTCCGATGACCACGTAGAAGGGCCGGTTGGTGACCTGGCCGTCGCGGACCTTGACGTAGAGGGCGTCGATGAAGATCACCGGGTAGACCGCGTCGAGGGGCCGGTTCTGCCAGTCGGCCATCTCGTCGAGGACCTTGTCGGTGATCTTGGAGATGGTGTCCTTCGAGACCTTCGCCCCGTAGACCTCGGTGAAGTGCGCGGCGACCTCGCCTGTGGTGAGGCCGCGGGCGGTCAGCGACAGCACGATCTCGTCGATCCCGTCGAGGCGGCGCTGGCGTTTGCGCACGATGACGGGGTCGAAGCTGGCGTCGCGGTCACGCGGGACTTCGATCTCGACCGGGCCGATCTCGGTGAGCACGGTCTTGGAGCGGGTGCCGTTGCGCGAGTTGCCCCCGTCACGCCCGGCCGGATCGTGACGGTCATACCCCAGGTGCTCGCTCATCTCCGCTTCCAGCGCGGTCTCGAGCACCGTCTTGGTCAACCCGGTGAGCAGCCCGCCTGGGCCGACGAGCTCCACACCCTCGGCGCGGGCGGCCTCCACGAGTTGCTGGGCGAGTTGCTGCTGGTCGAGCCGGCCCGGTGGCATGGGCTCGATCGTGTCCGTCATTACCGGTCCTTCCCCCGGGACACGCCCGGAGCTACAGACCAGTTACACCGAAGATCAGACACTCCCCACCCTGCCCTTGACAGGAGGGCACTACATATCAGCTGTAGTGACCCAGGACCTTGTTGACGATCACGAGGCGAGGCGGGTGATCGGAGCCGGCCGCCGATGGCGGAGTGAGCGCGTCGAGTGTTGTAGTGCTGGACCCAGGTGTCCAGGGTGTCGAGTCGGTCGGTGTTGGACAGCCACGGGCGGGCGTAGGCGAACTCGGTGAGCAGGGTCCTGTTGAACCGCTCCGCTTTGCCATTGGTCCACGGGCAGCCCGGTCTGGTGAACCGCCGCCGCAGCCCGAGCGCGACACACACGGCTCACCAGTTGTGTCCGCGCCGGTAGACCAGGGCATTGTCAGTGAGGATCCGCAGCACCCGCACCCCGCGGGCCCGGAACCAGGCCACGGCCCGGTGCAGGAACCCGGCCGCGGTGACGTCACGTTCGTCGGGCAACGCCTCGACATAGGCCAGGCGGGTGTGATCGTCGACGGCGACGTGAAGGTAGTCGTAGCCGTCCCGCGGCCGCGGACCTCTTCTCGGCGCCCGTGCAGTCGCCACCCGCCGCCGTCGGGAACCCGGCCTAGTTTCTTCACGTCGATGTGGAGCAGGTCTCCGGGTGCGCGGTGTTCGTAGCGGATCCCGGAGTAGCGACGCCGCACTGGTTGGCCGGTGATCGGGTCGATCGCGGCCAGCGGGGCGACGTGGTGTCGGCGTAGCACTCGCCCGACGGTGGAGGCGACCAGGCGTAGGCGCCCGGCCAGATAGACCGGGCCGCGACGTTCGGTGTCACGCAGGATCAGGATCCGGGCCTCCATGTCGGCGGGAGTTCGGGTCGGTGTGGTGTGCGGGCGCGAGGATCGGTCCTCGAGCCCGGGCCAGCTCTCCTCGTGGAACCGGCGCAGCCACTTGTGGACGGTGGCGCGGGAGATGCCGAGCTGTTCGGCGATGCGTGCGACGGGCCAGCCGGCTTTGCGTCGTTCGATGATGAGCCTGCGGGCGTGCACGGTGGTGCGGGCGTTACGGTGCGACACGGAAGGCCTCCGGGTTCGAGCAGGTGCGTCAGACACACCCACTCCGCCAGGAGGCCTTCCCCTTGATCAAG
>NZ_BPRG01000098.1:0-4342 GCF_036984265.1 Pseudonocardia sp. D17
CCCGCGGCCCCCGCCGGCCGAGGTCCGGGCCGCGGAGCCGCCGCCCGCCGACGCCCCGCAGGCCGCCGCCACGCCCCCGCAGGCCGCCGAGACGGCACCGCAGGCGGCCGAGCCCGCCCCGCGCGCCGCCGAGCCGGCACCGGCGCCCCGGACGGCCGGGGCGTCCGGGTCCGCGGCACCGTCCGGGAACGCCGGGTTCGTCGACACCATGGCGCCGAGCTGGTCGTGGATGTCACCGGGAACGGCGCAGGCCGCGAATGCCACGGCCAAGCGGGCGATCGAGCAGGGGGAGCAGGCGCCGCCCGAGACGTCGGGGTCCGCCGACGGCTCCGGGGACGACGAACAGCCGGTCGGCTGACGCCGATCGGGTCCCGGCACGCCCGCGTGGCGGCACCACCCCGGGCACCGTCGCAGGTAGCGTGCGTGCTGTGACCGCAGCTCACGCAGCCGCCGCTGATCCGGCGCGACCCGGAGCCGGCGAAGCCCTGCCCCAGCACGTCCGTACGGCGTTCGGTGTGGCCGACGCCCCGCCACGCCCGGTCGCGTGGGCGGGCCAGCGTGCCTGGCAGTGCGGCGACGCGCTGATCCGGCCGGTGTCGGACAACGCCGTCGCCGCCTGGTCGGCAGGGGTGCTGGAGAACCTCGAGGTCGAGGGGGTGCGGCTGGCACGGCCGCTGCGGTCGTCGGACGGGCGTTGGGTCGTGGCCGGGTGGGCGGCGTGCCGGTTCCTGCCGGGCAGCGCCGAACCGCGTTACGACGACGTCGTCGCCGCCGCGATGCGCCTGCACGCGGCGACGGCGACCGTGCTGCGCCCGCGGCTGCTCGACGACCGCGACGACGTGCTGTCGCGCTCGGTGTCGGCGGCGTTCGGCGAGCGCAGGCTGACCCTCGACGGCGCCACGGGCGGTGACCTGTTCACCGAGCTGGGCGCGCATCGGCGACCGATCAAGCTGACGCCGCAGGTCGTGCACGGCGAGCTGTTCGGCGCGGTCCTGTTCGACGCCGACGGCAGCCCGGCCGTCCTCGATCTCGTCCCGTTCTGGCGGCCCGCGGAGTGGGCGGCGGCGGTCATCGTCGTCGACGCGCTGGCCTGGGGCGGCGCCGATGCGGGCATCCTCGAACGCTGGGCGCACCTGGCGGAGTGGCCGCAGGCGTTGCTGCGCGCCCTGCTGTACCGGCTGGCGCTGCACGCCCAGCACCCGGAGGGCAGCGTCGAGTCGCTCGCCGGCCTGGAGCGGGCCGCCGGCCTGATCAGCGCCCGGCTCTGAGCCCCTCACACCTACCGTCCGGCCATGTGAGGACCCCGTTGCGTCGATGACACGCACGGCCACGGCGAGGTAATCCGCGCTTCCTAGCGTCGCCACCGATTCGATCGGCGAGCGGCGGGAGGCCACACGTGACCCTCACGGATGTCACGGACGAGCAGCGGACGGGCCGGGCACGACTCGGCGGACGGTGGATCGAGGACTGGGAGCCGGAGGACGCGGGCTTCTGGGAGCGGACCGGCCGCGCGGTGGCGAACCGCAACCTGTGGGCGTCGATCTTCGTCGAGCACGTCGGGTTCTCGGTGTGGACCCTGTGGTCGGTGTTCGTGCTGTTCATGGGCCCGGAGTACGGCGTCGACGCGGCCGGCAAGTTCTTCCTCGGCGCGACCGCGACGCTGGTCGGTGCGGTCCTGCGGGTGCCGTACACGTTCGCGGTGGCCCGGTTCGGCGGCCGCAACTGGACGATCGTGTCGGGCCTGCTGCTCCTGGTGCCGACGGTCGCGGCGGCGTTCGTCCTGCAGCCCGGCACGCCGTACGCGGTGTTCGTGCTGATGGCGGCGCTGGCCGGGTTCGGCGGCGGGAACTTCGCGTCGTCGATGACGAACATCAACACGTTCTTCCCGGAGGGCCGCAAGGGCACCGCGCTGGGCCTCAACGCCGGGGGCGGCAACCTGGGCGTCGCCGTCATCCAGCTGGTCGCGCTGCTGGTGATCGCGACCGCGGGCGCCGGGCACCCGAAGCTGCTGCTGGCCGTCTACATCCCGCTGATCGTGATCTGCGCGGTGTGCGCGGCGCTGTTCATGGACAACATCTCCAGCGTCCGCAACGACACCGGCGCGTTCCGGCTCGCCGTCGCCGACCGGGACACCACGATCATGTCGTTCCTCTACATCGGCACCTTCGGCTCGTTCATCGGCTACAGCTTCGCGTTCGGGCTGGTCCTGCAGACGCAGTTCGGCCGCACCCCGCTCCAGGCGGCGGCGCTGACGTTCATCGGCCCGCTGCTGGGCTCGTTCATCCGTCCGCTGGGCGGCTGGCTGGCCGACCGCTTCGGCGGCGCCCGCGTCACGACGGTGAACTTCGTGGCGATGGCCGCCGCGACGGTCGTGTGCATCGTGGCGTCGGGCATGAAGTCGCTGCCGCTGTTCGTCGCCGGGTTCATCGCGCTCTTCGTGTTCTCCGGCGTCGGCAACGGCTCGACGTACAAGATGATCCCCGCGATCTTCCGGCGGAAGGCGTTGGCGCGCATCGCCTCCGGTGCCTCGTCGCGCGAGGAGGCCCTGCTGGCGGCGCGGCGCGTCTCGGGTGCGGCGATCGGTCTCATCTCGGCGGTCGGCGCGCTCGGCGGGCTGCTGATCAACCTGGCGTTCCGCCAGTCGTTCGCCGCGGCCAAGTCGGGCGTCCCGGCGTTCTGGGTGTTCTTCGCCTTCTACCTGGTGTGCACCGTCGTGACGGTCGCGGTCTACCTGCGCTCGCCGGCGCGCGCTGCCGTCGGTGCGCCGGTGCCGGTGTGAGGTCGTCGGTGTCACCTGCTGGAAACGTCGTCGAACCACGCCCGGTACGTGGCCGTCCGACGATGGCCCGCATGCCCGCCGACACGCACTGCCCGTACTGCGCGCTGCAGTGCGGGATGACGGTCGGCGGCGCGGGCACGGTCGCGCCGCGGGAGTTCCCGACCAACCGGGGCGGGCTGTGCCAGAAGGGCTGGACCGCCGGGTCGCTGCTGTCGCACCCCGACCGGCTGACCGCGCCGCTCGTCGACGGTGTGCCCGCGTCGTGGGACTCCGCGATCGGGCACGTGGCGGACCGGATCCGGGACCTGCAGGCGGCGTACGGACCGGACTCCGTCGCGGTCTTCGGCGGCGGCGGGCTGACCAACGAGAAGGCGTACCTGCTGGGGCGCTTCGCCCGCGTCGCGCTGGGGACCTCGCAGATCGACTACAACGGCCGGTTCTGCATGTCCTCGGCCGCCGCGGCCGGTAACCGGGCGTTCGGGATCGACCGCGGGCTGCCGTTCCCGGTGACCGACCTCGACGACGCGGAGGTCGTCGTACTGGCGGGCGCGAACGTCGCCGAGACGATGCCGCCGCTGATGGGGCACCTGACCGGGGCCCGGCTGGTCGTCGTCGACCCCCGGCGGACGCCGACGGCCGAGCGCGCGGTCGCGGCGGGCGGGTTGCACCTGCAGCCGGTGCCGGGCACCGACCTGGTGCTCGCGCTGGGCCTGCTGCACGCCGCGGTCACCGAGGGGCTGGTCGACCGCGCCTTCGTCGAGCAGCGGACCAGCGGGTTCGACGACGCCTGGCGGCTCGCCGCACAGTGGTGGCCCGAGCGGGCCGAGCGGGTGTGCGGGGTCGCGGCCACGGACATGCGGACGGTCGTGTCGTGGCTGGCCGGCTCCGCGCGCCGCTACGTGCTCACCGCGCGCGGGGCCGAGCAGCACGCGCACGGCGTCGACACGGTGACGGCGTGGATCAACCTCTCGCTCGCACTGGGACTGCCCGGTACCCCGGGATCGGGCTTCGGCACGATCACCGGGCAGGGGAACGGACAGGGCGGCCGTGAGCACGGGCAGAAGGCCGACCAGCTGCCCGGCTACCGGCGCATCGACGATCCCGCCGCCCGCGCCCACGTCGCGACGGTGTGGGGTGTCGATCCGGACTCGCTGCCCGGGCCCGGGCGCAGTGCCGTCGAGCTGATCGACGCGATCGGCACCCCCGGCGGGCCGCGTGCGCTGCTGGTGTTCGGGTCGAACCTGCGGGTGTCCGCGCCGGACGCCGCGCGCGTCGCCGCCAAGCTCGACGCGCTGGACCTCCTCGTCGTCGCGGACTTCCTGCCCGGCGAGACCGCCCGGCGGGCCGACGTCGTGCTCCCCGTCGCCCAGTGGGCCGAGGAGGAGGGCACGCTCACGAACCTCGAGGGACGGGTGCTGCGTCGCCGGCGGGCGCTCGACCCGCCGCCCGGCGTCCGCACCGACCTCGACGTCATCACCGGGCTGGCCGCCGCACTGGGGTTCGGTGGCTTCCCCACGACGCCGCGCGCGGTCTTCGACGAGCTGCGCGCGGCGTCGGCGGGCG
>NZ_BPRG01000098.1:4462-89941 GCF_036984265.1 Pseudonocardia sp. D17
TGCCCGGAGCCCGGCCACCCCGGCACCCCGCGGCTGTTCCTCGACCGCTTCGCCCATCCCGACGGCCGGGCGCGGCTCGTGCCCGTCGACCACGTGCCGGCCGCGGAGCTGCCCGACGACCCGTATCCGTTGCGCGTCACCACCGGCCGGGTGCTGGTGCACTACCAGTCCGGGGCGCAGACGCGGCGGGTCGAGGAGCTCGCCGCGGTGGTGCCCGACGTGTTCGTCGAGGTCCACCCGGACACCGCCGCCCGCGCCGGGCTCGTCGACGGTGCCTGGGCACGGGTCGAGTCACGCCGCGGGCGCGTGCTCGCCCGCGTCCGGTGCGTCCTGTCGGTCCGGCCGGACACGGTGTTCCTGCCCTTCCACTTCGGCGACGGCCAGGCCGCGAACCTGCTCACCAACCCCGTGCTCGACCCGGTCAGCCGGATGCCGGAGTTCAAGGTCGCCGCGGTCCGGCTGCTCCCCGTGAGCGGCGAGGCGGTGCCGGCATGAGGCGGATCGTGGTGGTGGGCAACGGGATGGTCGGCGCCCGGTTCGCCGACGAGGTGCGCCGCCGCGGGGGCGCCCGGCTGACCGTCGTCGGCGCGGAGTCGCATCCCGCCTACAACCGGGTGCTGCTCTCGACGGTCCTCGCCGGCGGGGTCGCCCCGTCGGCGATCGCGTTGCAGCCCACCGGCTGGGCCGCCGACCACGGCATCGACGTGCGCTCGGGCGTCGCGGCCACGTCGATCGACCCGGTGGCACGCACGGTGACCTGCTCCGACGGCGCGCTACTGCGCTACGACGACCTCGTGCTCGCCACCGGCAGTCGGGCCTGGCTGCCGCCGGTGCCGGGCCTGCCGGGACCGGGCGTCGTACCGTTCCGCGACCTCGACGACTGCCTCGCCATCCTCGACATGGCCCGTCCCGGTGCGCGGCTGGCCGTCCTCGGCGGCGGGCTGCTCGGTCTGGAGGCCGCCCGCGGGCTCGCCGCGCGGGGCGTCGAGGTCACCGTCGTCCACCCGGCGGGGCACCTGATGGAACGTCAGCTCGACGCGGGCGCCGGCGCGGTGCTGGCCGACGTCGTCGACCGGCTCGGGGTCCGGCTGCTGGTCGGCGTCGGTGCAGTCTCCTGGGCGCCGGGTGCGGGTCTGACCTGCGACGACGGCTCGCTGCTCGCTGTGGACGGGCTGGTCGTCGCCGCCGGTGTGCGGGCGGAGACCGGGCTGGCCGCCGACGCGGGCGCACGGGTCGACCGCGGCATCGTCGTCGACGACCGGCTCGCCACCTCGCTGCCGGACGTCCACGCCATCGGCGACTGCGCCCAGCACGACGGAGCCCCACCCGGGCTGGTCCAGCCGGGCTGGGAGCAGGCGGCGGTGCTGGCCGACCTGCTCACCGGCGCCGACCCGGCCGCGCGCTACCGCGGCACCCGGGCCGTCACCCGGCTCAAGGCCCGCGGGGTGGACCTGACCGCCGTCGGCGACGTCCACGCCGAGGACGACGACGCCACGGAGCTGTTGCGGCTCACCGACTCCCGGCGCGGCCGGTACGCGAAGCTGGCGCTGCGCGACGACCGCGTCGTCGGCGGGATCATGATCGGCTTCCCGGACGCCGCGGCGTCGGTGATCCAGCTGCACGACACCGGGTCGCCCGCACCGTCGGACCGGCTCGCGCTGCTGCTCGGGCGGGCCCTGCCGGGCGAGGCGACGCCCACGGCCGACCCTGGGCGGCTGCCCGCGGCTGCGGTGGTGTGCCGGTGCAACACCGTCACCAAGGGGGCGCTCGTCACCGCCTGGCGCTCCGGGGCCACCGACCTCGGCGCCCTGCGCACCGCCACCCGCGCCGGCACCGGTTGCGGCAGCTGCGCCGCGACCGTCGAGGGCATCTGCGGGTGGCTGGCCGCGACGGACGCGCCCGCCGATCCGGCGCCGCCCCAGCTGCAGGAACGGCACTTTCCCGCAGCCCAGTTGCAGGAGAGTGCCGTTCCTGCAGGACGGGACGGCCCCACCACGCAGGACGACGAGCCCGCGCACGACTACGACAGGGAGGGGGCGGCATGACCCGGGAGCTGGTCGTCGTCGGGCACGGGATGGTCGGGCACCGGCTGGTCTCCGCGTTGCGCGACCGCGACACCGCAGGAACCTGGCACGTCACGGTGCTGGGCGAGGAGGACCGGCCGGCCTACGACCGGGTCGCCCTTTCGTCCTATGTGGATGGACGCACCGAGGACGATCTCGCGCTGGACGACCACGACGACCCGCGCGTCGACGTCCGGCGCGGCACCCCCGTCGTCGCGATCGACCGCGAGGCCAGGCAGGTGCGCACCGGTTCCGGTGAGCTGATCGGCTACGACGCGCTGGTCCTGGCGACGGGTTCGGTGCCGTTCGTGCCCCCCGTCCCGGGTCGCGACCTGCCCGGCTGCTTCGTCTACCGCACCCTCGACGACCTCGACGCGATCACGGCCGCGGCCGAGGCGGCCATGGAGCGCCCGGGGCCCGGCAGGCGGTCGGCGGTTGTCGTCGGCGGTGGGCTGCTGGGGCTGGAGGCGGCGCGGGCGATGCGCCTGCTCGGGCTGTCGCCGCAGGTCGTCGAGATCGCGCCGCGGCTGATGCCGGTACAGGTCGACGAGGGCGGCGGGGCGCTGTTGCGCACGCTCGTCGAGCGCCAGGACATCGCGGTGCGCTGCGGGGTCTCGGTGGCGGGAATCGTCGCCGACCGGGGGCGGCTGGTCGCCCAGCTGTCGGACGGCATCGAGCTGGACGCCGACCTCGTCGTGTTCTCCGCAGGCATCCGCGCCGCGGACGGGCTGGCCCGCGCGGCCGGGCTGGGCGTCGGGGAGCGGGGCGGGGTGCTGGTCGACGACCGCTGCCGCACGGCCGACGAGCACGTCTGGGCCGTCGGCGAGTGCGCGGCGCTGGAGGGCCGCACCTACGGCCTCGTCGCGCCCGGCTACGCGATGGCCGAGGTCGTCGCCGACCGGCTGCTCGGCGGCGACGCCCGGATGAGCAGCGCCGAGCTCGACATGTCGACGCAGCTCAAGCTGCTGGGCGTGGACGTCGCCAGCTTCGGCGACGCACACGCGACGACCGAGGGCGCGCTGCCCGTCGTGATCAACGACCTGGTCGCGGGCACGTACGCCAAGCTGGTCGTCTCCGACGACGCGTCGACGCTGCTGGGCGGGGTCCTGGTGGGTGACGCGAGTCGGTACGCCGCGCTGCGCCCGCTCGTCGGGTCGGCGCTGCCCGCCGACCCGGTCGCGTTGATCGCGCCGGACGGGGTCGAGCTGGGGGCCGACGCGCTGCCCGACAGCGCCCAGGTGTGCTCGTGCAACGCGGTCACGAAGGGTGCGCTCCGCGAGGCGATCGCCGAAGGGGCACACGACGTTCCCGCGCTGAAGGCCTGCACGCGGGCCGGGACGAGCTGCGGCTCGTGCGTCCCGTTGCTCAAGACGATCCTGGTGCAGGAGGGCGTCGAGGTCTCCACGGCGCTGTGCGAGCACTTCGCGTTCTCCCGCGCGGAGCTGTTCGAGATCGTCGCGGGCGCGGGCATCGCGACGTTCAGCGAGCTCATCGAGACCCACGGCACCGGGCGTGGCTGCGACGTGTGCAAGCCGGTCGTCGCCTCGGTCCTCGCCTCGCTCGGCGGCATCAACGGGACCGGGGGTCACATCCTGGCGGGCGAGCAGGCGTCGTTGCAGGACACGAATGACCGGTTCCTCGCGAACATGCAGCGCGACGGGACCTACAGTGTCGTGCCGCGCGTGCCCGGCGGGGAGATCACGCCGGACGGCCTGATCGCGATCGGCGAGGTCGCCCGCGACTTCGGGCTGTACACCAAGATCACCGGCGGCCAGCGGATCGACCTGTTCGGCGCCCGCGTCGAGCAGCTCCCGGCGATCTGGCGACGGCTGGTCGACGCCGGGTTCGAGTCCGGGCACGCCTACGGCAAGGCGCTGCGCACGGTGAAGTCGTGCGTCGGCAGCACGTGGTGCCGCTACGGGCAGCAGGACTCGGTGGGGCTGGCCGTCGCGCTGGAGCTGCGCTACCGCGGGCTGCGCAGCCCGCACAAGATCAAGTCCGGGGTGTCGGGGTGCGCACGCGAGTGCGCGGAGGCCCGGTCGAAGGACTTCGGCATCATCGCGACCGAGACCGGGTGGAACCTCTACGTCGGCGGCAACGGCGGCTTCACGCCCCGGCATGCCGCCCTGCTGGTGTCCGATGTGGACACCGACACGCTGGTCCGGCTCGTCGACAGGTTCTTGATGTTCTACGTCCGGACCGCGGACCGGCTGCAGCGCACCGCATCCTGGATCGAGGCGATGGACGGGGGACTCGACCACCTGCGCGCGGTGATCGTCGACGACTCCCTCGGCATCTGTGCCGACCTGGAGGCGGCGATGGCGGCACACGTCGCGTCGTACGCCGACGAGTGGGCCGGGGTGCTCGCCGACGAGGACAAGCTGGCGCGCTTCGTGTCCTTCGTCAACGCGCCGGACACGCCGGACCCGACGATCTCGTTCGTGACCGAGCGCGGCCAGCCCGTGCCGGCGCCCCGCACGCCCGTGTTGATCGGAATCCCGGAGGTGGGGTCGTGACCGCAGCCGTACTCACGGTGTGGACGGCCGTGTGCCGTGTGGACCAGCTGGAGCCCGAGCGCGGGGTGGCCGCGCTGCTCGGCGGGCGACAGGTCGCGCTGTTCCGCACCCACGACGGGACGGTGCACGCCATCGGCAACATCGACCCGTTCTCCGGCGCCGCGGTGCTCTCACGCGGCATCGTCGGTGACCGCGGCGGGGTCCCGACGGTGGCCTCGCCCGTCTACAAGCAGGTGTTCTCCCTGGTCGACGGCAGATGCCTGGACGACGACACGGTCCGGGTGGACGTCTACGACGTCCGTCTCCGCCACGGCACCGTGGAGGTCGCGGTCGAGGACACGGTCGACCGCCCGGGCACGGCTCCGTGGGCCGGGCGATGATCGTGGCGGTCGCCGGACAGGGACGCGAGGCCGCGCCGGTGCCGCCGCTGGCGGGCTTCACTGTCGGGGTCACCGCGGCCCGCCGGGCCGACGAGCTCGCGACGATGCTGGAGCGCCGCGGCGCCGTCGTGCAGCACGGGCCGGCGCTGCGGATCGTCCCGCTCGCCGACGACGCGCAGCTGCTCGAGAGCACCCGCGCCCTCATCGCGCGGCCGCCCGACGTCACCGTCGCCACGACGGGGATCGGGTTCCGCGGCTGGATCGAGGCTGCCGAGGGCTGGGGCCTGGGCGACGACCTGATCACGGTGCTGGGCAAGGGAACCGTGCTCGCCCGGGGGCCCAAGGCGCGCGGGGCGATCCGGGCGTCGGGGCTGGTCGACGCGTGGTCGCCGGAGTCGGAGTCCTCCGCCGAGGTGCTCGACCACCTGCTCGCGTCCGGTGTGGACGGACAGCGGATCGCCGTACAGCTGCACGGGGAACCGTTGCCGGACATGGTCGAGGCGCTCGCGATGGCAGGCGCCGAGGTCGTCCAGGTGCCCGTGTACCGGTGGCTGCCGCCCGCCGACGTCGGCCCGCTCGACCGGCTGACCGACGCCGTTCTCACCGGCGGCGTCGACGTCCTGACGTTCACCAGCGCGCCCGCCGCGGCCAGCCTGCTCGCCAGGGCCGGCGAGCGCGGCCTGCGCGACGCGCTGCTCGCCGCGCTGCGCGGGCCGGTCCTCGCGATGTGCGTCGGTCCGGTGACGGCCGCGCCGCTGCAGGACGTCGACGTCCCGACCGCCCAGCCGCACCGCTCCCGGCTCGGCGCGATGGTCCGCGAGCTGGAGGTCGTCGCGCCCGCGCGGGCACGCTGGCTGCCCGTCGCCGGGCACGTCCTGGAGCTGCGTGGGCACGCCGTGCTCGTCGACGGTGCCCTGCGTCCCGTGCCGCCGACCGGGATGGCGCTGCTGCGGGTCCTGGCCCGCCGTCCGGGGCGGGTCGTCGCGCGCGCGGAGCTGCTGCGCGCCCTGCCCGGCGGCGGCGACGACGAGCACGCCGTCGAGACCGCCGTCGCCCGGCTGCGGTCGGCGGTGGGGGAGCCGAAACTGGTGCAGACCGTCGTCAAACGGGGGTACCGGCTCGCACTCGACCCCGCCGCCGGTCCCGTCCCGCTCGGTGGCCACTGCGGCGCCGGAGGCCTGCGGTGACCCCCCTTCTCCTCGTGGCGCACGGCAGCCGGTCCGGGGACGTGGCCGGCTCCCTCGCGTCCGCGGTGGCCGCGCGCTCCGGGCTCGACGTGCGCCTTGCCTATGCCGACGTCCGCGGTCCGACCGTCGCCGAGACCGTCGCCGACCTGCCGCACGCCGTCGTCGTGCCCGCGTTCCTCGCGGCTGGTCACCACGTTCGCCGCGACCTGCCCGCGCAGCTCGCCGCGGCCGGCGCCGGCGCGTTCCCGGTGACGCGCGCGATCGGCCCGGACCCGCTGCTGGCGTCGGCGGCGCTCGACCGGCTGCGGGAGGCGGGATGGCGCCACGGCGACGCCGTCGTGCTGGCCGCCGCGGGATCGGCCGACGCGGTCGCGCTCGGCCAGGTGCGGCAGGCCGCCCGTCAGCTGCAGGTCGCGATCGGACGCCGGGTCCGCGTCGGGTTCGCCGCCTCCGCGGCGCCGCGTGTCGACGCCCTGGTCGCGGGGCTGCGGGCGGCGGGGGAGGAACGGGTCGCCGTCGCGAGCTGGCTGCTGGCGCCGGGCGTGTTCGCCGACCGCGTCGCCGCCTGCGGTGCCGACGTCGTCAGCGTTCCCCTGGGCACGCATCCCGGCGTCGTCGACACGATCCTGGCGCGCTACGAGAGGGCCCTCGCCCAGCCGGCCGCGTAGGAGCCTGCTCACGAGTGCGGGGCGCGTGCCGTTGCCCGCGCGGGCCGCGGCGTCCCGGTCCCTGGGCCGTGGGATTTGTGCAGGAACGGCACTTTCCCGCAGCCCGGTTGCGGGAAAGTGCCGTTCCTGCAGTCCGCGGCACGCCTCAGCGGCGGCGGTGCTCGCGGGGGAGCCGGCCGTCCACCAGCAGGACACCCTCCGCGCGCAGCCGTGCCGCCTGCTCGACGGCGATGTGCGGGGCGGGGGTGCCGTCGGCGCGGAGCACGCGGTGCCACGGGATGTCGTGGCCGTCCTCGGCGAGGATGCGCCCGACGATGCGCGGCGTGCTGAGCCCGAGCTGGGCGGCGATCTCGCCGTAGGTCGACGTCTGGCCCGGCGGGATCGCGCGGACGGCCGCGCGCACGGCTTCGACGGTCGCGTCGTCCATCGGGCCTCCCGGAAGCTCAGCCGAGGATGAACTCGCGGATGTGCGCGGCCACCTCGTCGGTGCGTTCGAGGAACAGCATGTGCCCCGCCTCGATCTCCGCCACCGTCAGGTCGTTGCCGAGCGCCGCCCCGCACTGGTCGAGCCAGGCCTGTTCGACGAAGTCGCCGCGCGTCGCCGGCAAGATCAACGTCGGCGTGCCGGCGGGTGGCACCACCGCGGGCCGCGCCAGCTCGTTCCACGCGACGACGGCGGCCGACCGCAGGTAGCGCCACTCCCAACGGTCCTCGAAGTGCGCGAGGTGCGCGGCGACCTCGGCCTCGACCAGCGCGGCGTCGACACCCTTCCAACGGTCGGCCCGGTCGGCCCGGGCCGCCTCGAGGTCGGGGAAGGACTCGTCGGTCCGGGTGTCCTCGGCGGTCTCGAGCATGTCGTCGGGGTCGAGGCCGATCGCCGGGTCGAGCAGCACGAGCCGCTCGACGCGCTCGGGCGCGGTGCGCGCGAGATGCACGGCGATCGCCCCGCCGAACGAGTGCCCGACGACCGCGACGTCCTCGATCTCCAGCCGGTCGAGCACCGCGATGGCGTCGGCGACGTGCTGCTCGATGTTCCACGGCGGGCTCCACGGCGACCGGCCGTGTCCCCGCAGGTCGACGCCGATCCAGCGGAGCTCGGGGACCGCCTCGGCCAACGGCGCCCAGCGCGCCCCGTGCCCGCTCACCCCGTGCAACGCGAGCACCGGCACCCCGACGGGGTTGCCGAAGGTGTGCACGTGCAGGCGCCGGGCGTTCTCGGACACTCCCGTCACTCTGCCATCCCCGTCGGTGCCGAAATGTGGGTGGGGGCGGTGACCCGAAGATCGTCGGTGGGACGTGGTCGAATCGTCGCGTGGCCCGCTCCCCGTCCCCGCGTCCCGCCGCCGTGCCCCCCGGCGGCCGGGTGCCGCTGCTCGTGCGCGGGAGCGTTGCGCCGGTCGGCGTACCGGCCTGGGACGAGCGGGCGTGGCGGGTGCTGGGACACCGGTCGGGACCGCTGCGGGTCGTCGGCGGCCCCGGCACGGGGAAGACGACGGTGCTGCTCGCCGCGCTGGCCGAGCGCGTCCGGGAGGGTGTCGCGCCGGAGAACATGCTCCTGCTCGTCGGCAGCCGCCGTGCCGCGGCCGACATGCGCGAACGCCTGACGCCGCTGCTGCACCCCCATGGCGGCGACCCCGAGTCGACGACGCGTGAGCTGCTCGTCCGCACCGTGCACTCCTACGCGTTCGGGGTGCTTCGGCTGCATGCGGCGCGCCACGGCGACCCGCCGCCGCGGCTGCTGGCGGGCGCGGAGCAGGACGTCGTGGTCCGGGAGCTGCTGGCCGGCGAGATCGAGGGCGACGCGCCCGACTCCGGCTGGCCGGACCGGCTGCGTCCCGCGCTCGGCCTGCCCGGGTTCGCCGCCGAGCTGCGCGAGCTGCTGCTGCGTGCCGCCGAGCGCGGCCTCGGGCCCGAGGAGCTGTTCGCGCTGGGCGAGCGGCACGGCGTCGACGAGTGGCGGGCCGCGGGCCGGTTCTTCCGGGTGTACGAGCAGGTCGTGCTGCTGCGCGGCGCCGCGGGTCGGGGTGCGCCGCAGGCCACGGCCCCGGCTCTCGACTCCGCGGAGCTCGTCGCCGCCGCGCTCGACACCCTCGCCGCGGATCCCGGCCTGTGCGCGGCCGAGCAGCGCCGGGTGCGGCACCTGTTCGTCGACGACGCGCAGGACCTCGATCCGCAGCAGCTGGAGCTCGTCGCGACGCTGGGGTCGACGGCGTCGACAACCCTGCTCGCGGGCGACGCCGACCAGGCCGTCCTCGCGTTCCGCGGGGCCGACCCGCAGGGGTTGCGCGCCGTCGAGGCCGAGACCGTCGTGCTCGACGTCGACCATCGCAGCCGGGCGGCGGTCCGGGCCGCCACCGGGCGGCTGGCCGCGCGGCTGCCCGGTGCGGGTGCGGGCCGGGTGCGGGTGGCGGCAGGCCCCGAGGACGACGAGGGGCAGGTGCTCGTCCGGGTGTTCGGCTCGGTGGCCGCCGAGGCCGCGTGGGTCGCCGACCGGCTGCGCCGCGCGCACCTCGTCGACGGGGTGCCGTGGTCGGAGATGGCGGTGCTGTCGCGGTCGACGCGGCGGTCGCTGCCCGCGCTGCGCCGGGCACTGGTCGCGGGCGGGGTGCCGATCGTCGCCCCGCCCGACGAGCTGCCGCTGGCCCGCCAGCCCGCCGTCGTCCCGTTGCTGATGGTGCTGCGGGCGGCCACCCGGCCCGAGGAGCTCGACGCCGACGCCGCGGCCGCGCTGCTCACCTCGCCGCTCGGGTCCGGCGACCCGATGCGGATGCGCCGCCTGCGGCGCGGTCTGCTGCGGCTGCGGGCGGCCGCGGAGCCCGACCCGCCTGCCGCCCACGCGACGGGCGGGACCGCGGCACTCGCCGACGTCGGTGCCGAGCGGGTCAGCAGCGACCCGCTGCTCGTCGAGGCCCTGCGCGCCGCCGCGGCGGGCGAGCCCGATCCCCTCGCCGCGCTCCCGCCGTCGGAGACCGCGCCGCTGCGTCGCGTCGGCGCGCTGCTGGCCACGGCGGCGGCCGCGGCCCGCGACGGGGCGAGCGTCGAGGAGGTGCTCTGGCAGGTCTGGCAGCAGACCGGGCTGGCCGATCGCTGGTCCGCGGCGAGCGGTCGTGGAGGGCCCGCCGGCGCGGCGGCCGACCGCGACCTCGACGCCGTCCTCGCCCTGTTCGACGCGGCCGCCCGCTACAGCGACCGGCTACCGGGCGCCGACGTCGCCGGGTTCACCGACTACCTGGCCGACCAGCAGCTCCCCACCGACTCCCTCGCGCCGCGGGCGCCGGGCGGCGACGCGGTCGCGCTGCTCACCGCGCACGCCGCGCGCGGTCGGGAGTGGCGGGTCGTCGCGGTGCCGGGGGTGCAGGAGGGCAGCTGGCCCGACCTGCGGCTGCGCGGCAGCCTGCTGGGCACCGAGCGGCTCGTCGACCTGCTCGCCGGTGTCGCCGAGCCCGACGGCAGCGTCTCCCGCGTCGCGCCGCTGCTGGCCGAGGAGCGCAGGCTGTTCTACGTGGCGTGCAGCCGGGCGTCGCACACGTTGCTGGTCAGTGCCGTGCAAGGGGAGGACGAGCAGCCGTCCCGGTTCCTCGACGAGCTCGACCCGCTGCCGGCGGGGGCCGCCGAGACCCGGACCGTCCACCGGCCGGGGCGCTCGCTCGTGCTGGCCGAGCTGGTCGGCGAGCTTCGCCGGGCCGTGTGCACGCCGGGCGACGAGCCCGCCGCCGTCGCCCGTCGGGAGCGGGCCGCCGCGCAGCTCGCCCGGCTCGCCGCCGACGGCGTCCCCGGCGCCCATCCCGACGAGTGGTACGGCCTGGCCCCGGTCTCGACGGACGCGCCGCTGCGGGTGCCGGGCGAGGTGGTGCCGGTGTCGCCGTCGGACGTCGAACGCATCGTCGCGTGCCCGCTGCGGTGGGTCCTGGAACGGCACGGGGGTGGCGACGTCGGGGCGCTCGCCGCCGTCACCGGGTCGCTCGTCCACGCGCTGGTCCAGGCGAGCGCGGCCGGGGCGCAGCCCGCCGAGCTGGAGGACGCGCTGCGCTCGGCCTGGTCGCACCTCGACGCGGGCGCCCCGTGGTTCGGCCGTCGGGAGCTGGAGCGGGTCCGCGCCATGCTCGCGGCGTTCGACGACTGGGTCCGCACGAGCCGCGACCAGGGGCTGCGGCTCGTCGCCGTCGAGCAGCCGGTCCGGCTCGACCTGCCGGTCGAGGGCGACCTGCCCCCGGACGGCTCGGCCCAGCCGGAGGTCGGGAGGTCCGGTGGGCCGTGGCTGCAACTGCGCGGGCGGGTCGACCGGCTCGAGGTCGACTCCGAGGGCCGCCCGGTCGTCGTCGACGTGAAGACGGGCAAGACCGCCGTCAGCGCCCGCGCGGCCGCCGAGCACCCGCAGCTGGCCGTCTACCAGCTCGCGGCCGCGCTGGGGGCGTTCGGCCGGCTGCTGGAGAAGGGCGTCACCCCCGGCGGGGCGCGGCTGGTGTACCTGGCCGACCGCAAGGCATCGGGGCAGGCCAAGGAGCCGTCGCAGCCCCCGCTCGATGCGGCCGAGCTCGCCCGTTGGCGCGGGGTCGTCGCGACGTGCGCGGAAGAGACGTCCGGATCCGCGTTCGTCGCGCGGGTGAGCGCCGACTGCGAACGCTGTCCGGTGCGGACCAGCTGCCCCGCACGCGAGGCCGGGCGGCCGGTGACGGCGCCGTGAGCCTCACCCCCGCATCCCTCGCCGCCGCCCTGGGGCTGCCGCCGCCCACGGAGGAACAGGCCGCCGTCATCGCCGCGCCGTCGCGGCCCGCGCTCGTCGTCGCCGGAGCGGGCGCGGGCAAGACCGAGACGATGGCGGCGCGGGTCGTCTGGCTGGTGGCCACCGGCCAGGTCCTGCCCGAACAGGTCCTCGGCCTGACGTTCACCCGCAAGGCCGCCCAGCAGCTCGGCCAGCGGGTGCGGTCGCGGCTGCGCCGGCTCGCCGGGTCCCCGCTGCTCGACGAGCTCGACCCGACCGGGGTGCGGCGCGCGTCCGTGCTGGCCGGCGAGCCGACCGTCTCGACCTACCACGCCTACGCGGGCCGGCTCGTCGCCGAACACGCGCTGCGGTTGCCCGCCGAGCCCGCCGCCCGCCTGCTCACCCAGACCGCCTCGTGGCAGCTCGCCCACCGCGTCGTCTCCACCTGGGCCGACGACCTGGAGATCGACCGGGTCCCGGCGACCGTCACCGGCTACCTGCTCGCGCTCGCGGGGGAGATCGGCGAGCACCTGGCCGATCCCGCGGCCGTCCGCAGGCTCGCGCACGAGATGGCCGACGCGCTGGAGAACGCGCCCCGCGCCAAGGGACAGCGTGCCGAGCCGTCGCAGACCTACAAGCGGTGGATCACGGCGCAGCGGATGCGGGCGGAGCTGTTGCCGCTGGTCGAGGCGTTCGCCGCGCGCAAACGGGCCGAGCGCACGATCGACTTCGCCGACCAGATGGCGATCGCGGCCCGCGTCGCGCACGAGCATCCCGAGGTCGGCACCACCGAGCGGGCCACCTACCGCGCCGTCCTGCTCGACGAGTACCAGGACACCGGGCACGCCCAGCGCGTCCTGCTGCGGGCGCTGTTCGGCCGCATCCCCGGCACTCCCGCGCGCGACGACGACCTCTCCGTCACCGCCGTCGGCGACCCGTGCCAGTCGATCTACGGCTGGCGCGGGGCGAGCGCGGGCAACCTCGCCCGGTTCCGTGGCGACTTCCCGTCGGGCGACGCCCCCGCCGACGAGTACGGCCTGCTCACGAGCTTCCGCAACCCGCCGGAGGTGCTCGCCCTGGCCAACACGGTGTCGGAGCCGCTGCGCACGGCACCCGGCGCGGTCGCGGTGGGCGAGCTGCGCGCCGGACCCACGGCCGCGGTCGGCGACGTCCGCGCCGCGCTGCTGCCCGACGTCGACGCCGAGATCGCCTGGATGGCCGACGCGGTGGCCGCGCAGTGGCGGTCGGCCGATGCCGAGGGACGGCCGGCACCGACATCGGCCGTGCTCGTACGCCGTCGCGCCGACATGGACCCGATCGCGGCGGCCCTGCGGGCGCGCGGGCTGCCGGTCGAGGTCGTCGGGCTCGGCGGGCTGCTCGACACCCCCGAGGTCTGCGACCTCGTCAGTGCATTGCGGCTGGTCGCCGACCCGCTCGCCGGGCCCGCGGCGATGCGGCTGCTCACCGGGGCAAGGTTCCGGCTCGGTGTCGCCGACCTGGCCGCGCTGTGGGCGCGGGCCCGCGAGCTCGTACCGCCGACGCCGGGGCGCGGCCCGGGGCCGCTGGGCCCGGCCGAGCTCGCGCTCGGGGCGTTGCCGGGCGAGCAGGCGGAGCAGGCGGGCATCGTCGACGCGCTCGACGACCCCGGCCCGCCCGAGCAGTACTCCCCGGCCGGGTTCGACCGCATCCGCCGGCTCGGCCGCGACCTCATGTGGCTGCGGGCGCGGACGTCGGCCCCGCTGACCGATCTCGTCGCCGACGCCGAGCGGCTGCTGCTGCTCGACACCGAGACCGCCGCACGCCCCGGCCCGGTCGGTCGCGCGCACCTCGACGCCTTCGCCGACGTCGTCGCGGAGTTCTCCGCGGGTGCCGAGGTCGCCTCGCTCACCGCGCTGCTCGACTACCTCGAGACCGCCGAGCAGGCCGAGGACGGCCTCGCCCCGGGCGAGATCGAGGTGACACCCGACCGCGTGCAGGTGCTCACGGTGCACGCCGCCAAGGGGCTGGAGTGGGAGATCGTCGCCGTGCCGCACCTGGTCGCGCAGGTCTTCCCCGGGCGCAAGATCGGTGGCGACTGGCTCACCTCGCCCGCCGAGCTCCCCGTCCCGCTGCGCGGCGACGCCGCCGATCTCCCGGCGTTCGACCTGCCGGCGGGCGCCGACCGCAAGGAGTGCGAGGCAGCCGTCACGGCCCATCAACGGGCCCTCGACGACCGACGGCTCGTCGAGGAGCGCCGGCTGTTCTACGTCGCGCTGACCCGGGCCGAGCGCGTGCTGCTGCTCTCCGGGCACCGGTGGGGCGCGGTCGGGGACAAGCCGCGCGAGCCGTCGGAGTTCCTCGTCGAGGTGGCGCGGGCCATGCCCGCGGCAGGGGGGCGCGTCGAGACCTGGGCCGACGAGATCGGCGAGGGCGCCAGCAACCCCGTCGCCGACCGGCAGGTCACCGCGCAGTGGCCCGCGGACCCGCTGGGAGGCCGGTCGGCCGACGTGCACGCGGGCGCCGAGCTGGTGCGTTCCGCCCTGCGCGAGCTCGCACGGCGCCGGGCCGACACGCTCGCTGCCGCCGCGGCCCCCGGCGCGCAGCTCGACCTGCTCGTACTCGGTTCCGATGCGGCGGACGTCCCGGTCCGTGACGGGCGCGGGTGGTCGGGCGGCGCGGCGGCCGGCACGGGTCCGGCCGGCAGCGCTTCCGACGATGAGGCGTCCGGCGGGATTGCGTCGGCTGCGACCGCGCCGGGCGGTGCGGTTTCTGGCGGTGCCGCGTCGAGCGGTCCGGTGTCGGGCGGGGCTGCGTCGGATAGTGAGGTGTCCGGCGAGACCGTGTCCGACGGCACCGCGTCCGGTGCGACCGCGTCGGGTGGTCGGGTGTCGGGCGGCGACGTGCCGGGCGGGGAGGTGTCGGGCGGGGAGGTGTCGGGCGGCGACGTGCCGGGCGGTGCCCTGTCCGACGGTGCCCTGTCCGACGGCTCTGCGTCCGGTGGGACCGCGTCGGGCGGCGAGGCGTCCGGTGCGGCCGCGTCCGGCGCCGCGCAGGCCGGCGGTGAGCAGGCCGGCGGTGAGCAGGCCGGCGGTCGCGGTCGTGGTCGCGGGGGCGCGAGCGACAGTGCAACCGACCCCGGGGCACCCGACCCCGGGGCACCCGACCCGGAGGCGGCAGGCCGGTCGCGGGCACAGCCGCAGTCCGGCTCCCGCCCGGACGCTCCCCACGCGCCCGACGCTCCCGTCCTCGATCCGGACGACCCGGAGGGCTGGGCCGCAGATGTCGACGTCCTGCTCGCGGAACGCGCCGCGGCCGCACAGCGGCCGGTCGTGGAGCTGCCCGCGCACTTCTCGGTCAGCCGGCTCGTGGAGCTCGCCGCCGACCCCGATGCGCTGGCCGCCCGCCTGCGCCGTCCCCTCCCGCTCCCGCCCAACCCGCACGCGCGGCGCGGCACGGCGTTCCACGCCTGGCTGGAGCAGCGGTTCGGCGCGGCCGGGCTCCTCGACCTCGACGAGCTCCCCGGCGCCGCGGACGACGGCGCGGCCCCCGACGACGCGCTCGAGGAACTGCAGGACGCGTTCCTCGCCTCGGAGTGGGCCGACCGCCGTCCGGTCGAGGTCGAGGTGCCGTTCGAGACGGTGATCGCCGGGATCGCGGTCCGCGGACGGATGGACGCGGTGTTCCAGGACCCCGACGGCGGCTGGACGGTCGTCGACTGGAAGACCGGTCCGCCGCCGGACGAGAGCCGGCTCGGAGCGCTGGCCGTGCAGCTCGCGGCCTACCGGCTCGCATGGGCTGCGCTGCAAGGGGTTGATCCGTCCCGGGTGCGGGCGGCGTTCCACTACGTGCGCTCGCGCCGCACCCTGCGCCCGGCCGACCTCCTCGACGCGGACGGCCTGCGCGCCCTGCTCGACGGCGTCCCCGTCCGCGCCTGACCGGTCGGGCGACGGTGGGGATACGCGCGAGGGGCGGGCCGCAACCTGGTGGTCGTGCCGCAGCGGGGCGACGATCCTGAGGTTGCGCCCGGGTCGGCGGGCGCAACCCGAGCGTCGTGATCGCGCGTCCGCCGAGCAGTGAGGTTGCGCCCGGGTGGTCGGCCGCAACCTGGCGGTCGTGCCGCGGCGCTGGGGCGACCGTGAGGTTGCGCTCGGCAGTGCGTCGGACGGCGCCTCGATGCCGCGCCGCCGGTCCCCGGCAGCCGCCGCCGGTCCCCGGCAGCGATCGTCGGCTACTTCTCAGGCAGCCGGCGTCGGCCGCCGGAACCGGCGCCCGCCGCCGACCCCCGCCGCGCTCAGGACGCCAGGTCCACGAACCGGACGACGGCCACGAAGGCGCCGGCGGCCGCCAGCACGAGCGGCGGCACGACAGCGGCGAACTCCTTGCGCCGCACGTGCACCACGACGGCGCCGAGCAGGAGCAGGGCCAGCGCTGCGCCGGCGACGGGCGTGAGCACCGGTGCCACCCCGAGCGCCCAGGGCAGGATCAGCCCCACCGCCCCGACGACCTCCGCCGCTCCGATGAGCTTGACCGCGGTGTCGCTGAAGTCCTCGGCCCACGGCATGCCCATCGAGATCAGGTCCTTGCGGTGCCGGGCGAGCTTCGTCCCACCGGCGAACAGCATCGCCGCGGCCAGTATCCCCTGCACGATCCACGTTGCGACGTCCACGTCGCCACCTCCCGAGTCGAACCAAACTTGAACACTCAAGTCACATCAGAATGTGACGCTTGAATTCTCAAGTCAAGTCACGACTCGGCTACGCTGATCCGGTGTCCACGTCCGCCGACGCCGCCGACCCGGGTCCGGAGCCCCGCTGGCTCGATGCCGACGAGCGGCAGAGCTGGCTCGCGTTCAGCGGGATGCTGCTGACCCTCCCGGGAGTGCTCGACGCCCAGCTCCAGCGTGAGGCCGATCTCACGCTCTTCGGCTATCTCGTCATGGCCGGGCTGTCCGACGCGCGCGACCGGACGCTGCGCATGAGCGAGCTGTCGGTCTTGACGCAGGGCTCGCTGTCGCGGCTCTCGCACGCGGTCGCGAAGCTGGAGCGCAACGGCTGGGTCGTCCGCAGGCCGTGTCCGGGCAACGGTCGCGTCACCATCGCGACGCTCACCGACGCGGGTCTCGCCAAGCTGGAGGACGCGGCGCCCGGGCACGTCGAGTTCGTCCGGCGGCTCGTCCTCGACCCGGCCGGCCGCGAGGGGTTCGCCCACCTCGGGGAGCTGTCGCGGCGCATCCTGGGCGCGAGCGTCGACGCCGGCTGCCCGACGGTCCCCGCGGACGGGCTCCGGCCCGGCACCGCACCGTCCGATGCGGCCCGGAGTGTCGGCCGTTAGCGTGCGGGGATGACCGGCAGGATCGTGCTCCTCGGCGCCACCGGGTACACCGGCGGACGCACGGCCGAGGCGATGGTCGCCCGCGGCCTGCGGCCCGTCGTCGCGGGCCGCGACCCGGACCGGATCGGTGCCCTCTCCGCCCGCCTCGGCGACCTTCCGACGGCCGTCGCCGACGTCACCGACGCCGCCTCGATCCGGGCTCTCCTGCAGCCCGGTGACGTCCTGGTGACGACGGTCGGGCCGTTCCTGCGGCTGGGCGCCGCGGCGGTCGCGGCCGCGGTCGACGCGGGGGCCGTCTACCTGGACTCGACGGGTGAGCCGCCGTTCATTCGCGAGGTCCACGAGGTGCACGGCCCGCGTGCCGCGACGTCGGGCGCCGCGCTGCTCACCGCGTTCGGCAACGACTACGTGCCCGGCGTGCTCGCGGGCGCGCTCGCGCTGCGCGACGCCGGACCCGGCGCCCGGCGGGTCGACGTCGGCTACTTCCTGACCGGCGCCGGCCGCGGCCGGGCGTTCTCGCGCGGGACGGTCGACTCCGTCGTCGGCATCATGAACCGGCCGACCTACGCCTTCCGGGACGGCGGGCTGCGCGAGGAGGCGGGGGCGTCGCGGATGCGGACGTTCCTCGTCGACGGCCGACCCCGACCCGGCGTGACGATCGGCGCCTCCGAACAGTTCGCCCTGCCGCGGCTCGCGCCCGCCCTGCGCACCGTCGACGTCTACCTCGGCTGGTTCGGAGCCGCGAGCCCGGCGCTGCACGCCTCGCGCCGGATCACGCCGCTGCTCGGGAGGGTCCCGGTCGTCCCGGGCATGACGACGGCGCTGCTGCAGAAGGCCGTCGCCCGGATGCCGGCCGCACCCGACGCGGCGACCCTCGAACGGACGACGTCGCACTTCGTCGCGGAGGTCTTCGACCACACGGGGACCCTGCTGGCCCGCACGCACCTGACCTCGCCGGACGGTTACGCGATCACCGCAGGGCTGCTCGCGTGGGGTGCCGGGCGCGCCGCGGAGCGCGGTGTCGCCGGCACGGGCGCGCTGGACGCCGTCACCGCCTTCGGCCTCGACGATCTTGCCGCGGGCGCCGCGGAGGTGGGCATCGTCCCAGTTCAGCCGCGGGAGTGATCGCGGAGGTCACACGCCCTGCGGCGCCGGCGCGCGCTACCCTCCGCGACGATGAACGAGCGGGTGCGGCGCCGGGGAGCCGACGGTGGGGGCGTAGGCGCGCTGCGCATGCCCGATCCGACGGTCGGCCCGGTCGTGTCCCTGGTCCGCCGGCTGGCGGTCGCGCTCGGCGCGCTGTTCGCGACGGCGCTGATCGTCTGGCTCTCCCGCGACGGCTACGTCGACAACAACGAGGACGGCAGCGGCATCTCGTTCCTCGACGCGCTGTACTACGCGACGGTCTCCCTCTCGACGACGGGCTACGGCGACATCGTCCCGGCCACGGAGATGACGCGCCTGGTCACGACGATCGTCATCACCCCGCTGCGCCTGCTGTTCCTCATCGTCCTGGTCGGTACGACGGTCGAGCTGCTCACCGAGCGGTCGCGCCAGGCGTTCCGCATCACCCGCTGGAGGTCACGCGTGCGCGACCACACCGTCGTCGTCGGCTACGGCACCAAGGGCCGTGCCGCGGTCGACACGCTGCTCGGCGACGGTGTCGATCCGTCGGAGATCGTCGTCGTCGACACCGACCGCACCCAGCTCGACGCGGCGTCCGCGCTCGGGTTGGTCACCGTGACGGGCAACGCGACGCGGTCGAGCGTGCTGCGCGTCGCCGGCGTGCAGTACGCGTCGGCCATCGTGATCGCGACGAACCGCGACGACACCGCCGTGCTGGTGACGCTGACCGCGCGGGAGCTGGCCCCGAAGGTCACGATCGTCGCGGCGGTGCGGGAGTCGGAGAACGTCCACCTGCTGCGTCAGTCGGGCGCGAACTCGGTCATCGTCTCGGCGGAGACGGCGGGCCGGCTGCTGGGCGTCGCGACCACCACCCCGAGTGTCGTCGAGGTGATCGAGGACCTGCTGACGCCCGACGCCGGGTTCGCGATCAGCGAGCGGCCCGTCGAGGAGTCGGAGGTCGGCGGGTCGCCGCGGCACCTGCCCGACATCGTGCTGGGCGTCGTGCGCGGCAACGAGCTGGTCCGGGTCGACTCGGCGGCCGTCGACGCCCTCGAACGCGGCGACCGGCTCCTCTACGTGCGCAAGGCGACCCCCGCGGACGACGACTGACCGTCCGGGCCGGCGTGCGGGCTCACGAGCCGACGAGGTCCCGGACGACGCCGAGGGCCGCACCCTGCAGGGCCGCGTCCCGGCCCAGCGCCGCGCTCAGCACCCGCACGGGCGGGCGGACCAGCACGCGCGACCGCAGCGCCGCGGCGACCCGCTCCACCAACGCGTCGCCGAGCCGCGCGTAGACCCCGCCGAGCACGACGGCGGGCACGTCGAGCAGGTTGACCGCGCCGGCCAGCGCGACGCCCAACGCCGATCCCGCGACGTCGAGCGCCGGTCCCGGACCGCGCACGAGGGAGTCCACATCGGACACGTTTGCGGCCCGCAGCAGCGCGGCCACGCCGGCGACGGTCTCCAGGCACCCCGTCCCCCCGCAGGTGCAGGACCGTCCCGCCGGGTCGACGACGACGTGCCCCAGCTCGCCCGCGCGACCACCCGCCCCGCGGAAGAGCCGGCCGTCGAGCAGGACGCCCGCGCCGACGCCCACGCCGCCGGACACGAACAGCATGTCGCGCAGGCCCCGCCCGGACCACAGCTCGGCGAGCGCGGCCAGGTCGGCCTCGTTGGCGGCGGTGACCGGGACGTCCCGGTGCAGCGCGGCGCGCAGCAGCTCGGCGACCCCGACGTCCTGCCACCGCGGCAGGTTGGGTGCGCGCTGCAGGACACCCGCGGGTGTCACGACGCCCGGCAGCGCCACCCGCACCTCGGCGATGGTCAGCCCGGACTCGGCGACCACCTCGGCGACGAGGCCGGCGGCACGGGCGAGGCCGTCGGCCGGGTCGCGGTGACGATGGTCCGAGGGCACGCGCCGCGCCACCCGGACGGCCCCGGTGAGGTCGGCGACGCAGGCCGCGACGTCGTCGACGCCGATCTCGAGGCCCACGCCGCCGGGTCCGGACGGGTTGAGCTGCAACGGGTTCGCCGGTCGCCCGCGGCCACCGCGCGGCGCCTCGAGCTCGACGAGCATGCCGTCGGCGAGCAGGTCGTCGACGAGCGAGGAGACGGTGCCGCGGGTCAGACCGGTGCGGGCGGCGATCGCGGCCCGGGACGCGGCGGCGTCGGCGACGGCGCCGAGCACGAGCCCCCGGTTGTGCCGGCGCACCGTCGCGGGGCCCGCCGGTTCCGGGGCGGCCGGCCCGGCGGGGACCGGGCCGGCCGCGCCGGGTGCCGCCAGGGGCGGTCCGCCGGGGAGCGGCGTCTGGGGTCGCGTCACGCGAGCCGCGGCGCGGTCATGTCGCGGACGGCGGCGTAGCGCTCGCGGACCGCGGGGGTCGGGTCGGCCTCGTGGACGACGGTGCCGGCGGCCTCCCATTCGGGCGGGAGGTCGGCACCGGAGAGCACCCAGGCCGCCTGACGCGCCGCGCCGTCGGCCACGTAGTCACCCGCCGTCGGAACGACGACGGGCCTGCCGAACACCGCGGGGGCGATCCGCGCGACCGCCTCCGACCGCGCGGCACCGCCGACCAGCAACACCCGCTCGACGGGCACGCCTGCCTCGACCAGCGCGTCGAGCGCGTCCGCCAGCCCGCACAGCAGGCCCTCGACGGCGGCGCGCGCGAGATGGCCCGGCCGGCCCGTCGTCAGGGTGAGACCGTGCAGCGAGCCGGTCGCGTCGGGGCGGTTCGGGGTGCGTTCTCCCTCGAGGTACGGGACGAGGACGAGCCCGCCCGCGCCCGCCGGGGCGCCGAGCGCGAGCCGCGACAGCTCGTCGTGGTCGACGCGCAGCAGCGTCGCGGCGGCGTCGAGGACCCGGGCGGCGTTGAGCGTGCACACCAGCGGCAGGTGCTCCCCGGTCGCCGAGGCGAACCCGGCGATCACCCCCGTCGGGTCGGCGGTCGCGACCGGGCTGACCGCGCTCACGACGCCGGAGGTCCCCAGCGAGACGACGACGTCGCCGGGCCGCGCGCCCAGCCCGAGCGCGGCGGCGGCGTTGTCCCCGGCACCGGGCCCGACGGCGACGCCGGCCGGGGTGCAGCCGACCCGCTCGGCAGGCGCGGCCACGCGCGGGACGAGTACGCCGGTCCGGCCGAGCGCCCGTTCGAGCAGGTCGAAGCGGTACTCGCCGGTCGCCGCCGAGAAGTAGCCGGTGCCGGAGGCGTCGCTGCGGTCGGTCACGAGGTCGTCCAGCGAGCCGGTGCCGCGCAGCCGCCAGCTCAGCCAGTCGTGGGGGAGCGCGACGGCCTCGGTCGCGGCGGCGTGGTCCGGTTCGTGCGTCGCCAGCCACCGCAGCTTCGTGACGGTGAACGACGCGACCGGCACGCTCCCCGTCGCGTCCGCCCAGGTCTGGGCGCCGAGCTCGGCGACCAGCTCGTCGGCGGCCGCCGCGGAGCGGGTGTCGTTCCACAGCAGGGCGGGCCGGACCACCTCGCCCGCCGCGTCGAGGCACACCATCCCGTGCTGCTGGGCACCGACGGAGATCGCGGCGACGTCGTCGAGCCCGCCTGCCGCGGCGAGGGCGTCCTGCAGGGCCGACCACCACGCTCCCGGGTCTACCGAGGTCCCGGCCGGGTGCGGCGCGACCCCGCGCCGGACGAGCGCCCCGGTCACGGCGTCCCGGATCACGACGGTGCACGACTGCGTCGACGAGTCCACCCCCGCGACGAGCACCCGCGTCACGCCGCGGCTCCCGGCCCGCCCCGTTGCAGGAACGGCACTTTCCCGCAACCCAGTTGCGGGAAAGTGCCGTTCCTGCAGAACGGGGTGCTCACCTGGCGCCCAGGACGTGCTCGAGCGCCAGCTGGGCGAGCTTCGCGTAGCCGTAGCCGCGTTCGGCCGCCTTGTCGGGGTCGTAGTCCTCGAAGGCGGAACGGTCGGCGAGGAGGCCCTGCACCGTCTCCCCGTCGTTGAGGGTCGGCCTCCCCAGGTCCGCGACGCCCGACACCGCGAGCGCCTCCGCCACCTCCGGGTCGGCGCGGAACGCGGCGGCGCGCTCGCGCAGCAGCAGGTAGGTGCGCATGTTCGCGGCGGCGGAGGCCCACACGCCGTCGACGTCCTCGGTGCGCAGCGGCTTGTAGTCGAAGTGCCGCGGGCCGTCGTAGACCGGACCCCCGCCAGGCGCACCGTTCTCCAACAGGTCGACCAGCGAGAAGGCGTTGAGCAGGTCGCCGTGGCCGAAGATCAGGTCCTGGTCGTACTTGATGCCGCGCTGGCCGTTGAGGTCGAGGTGGAAGAGCTTGCCCGCCCACAGCGCCTGCGCGATGCCCGCGGAGTAGTTCAGCCCGGCCATCTGCTCGTGCCCGACCTCGGGGTTGACCCCGACGATGTCGCCGTGCTCCAGCTCGGCGATGAAGGCGAGGGCATGCCCGAGGGTGGGCAGCAGGATGTCGCCGCGGGGCTCGTTGGGCTTGGGCTCGATGGCGAACCGGATGCCGTAGCCCTGCTCCTTGACGTAGGAGGCCAGCAGGTCGATGCCCTCGCGGTAGCGGTCGAGCGCGGCGCGGATGTCCTTGCCCTGGTCGACCTCGGCGCCCTCGCGGCCGCCCCAGAACACGTAGGTCGACGCGCCGAGCTCGGCGGCGAGGTCGAGGTGGCGCAGCACCTTGCGCAGCGCGAACCGGCGGACGCCGCGGTCGTTGCTGGTGAAGGCGCCGTCCTTGAAGACAGGGTGGGTGAACAGGTTCGTCGTCATCATCGGGACGACGAGGCCGGTCTCGTCGAGCGCGCCGCGGAAGCGGGCGATGATCCGGTCGCGCTCGGCGGCGCCGGTGCCGAAGGGGACGAGGTCGTCGTCGTGGAAGGTGACGCCCCATGCGCCCAGGTCGGAGAGCCGGTGCACGCTCTCGACGGGGTCGAGTGCGGGGCGGGTGGCGTCGCCGAAGGGGTCGCGGGCGGGCCAGCCCACGGTCCACAGCCCGAAGCTGAACCTGTCCTCGCGCGTCGGCTGCGTCGCCATGATCGCCCCTTTTGTTCGACGTCCGAACTAATGTGGCAACGGTAGCGTGCGCCTCGTGCGTCTGGCTACGTGGAACGTGAACTCGGCGAAGACCCGGCTGCCGCGGCTGCTGCCCTGGCTCGACCAGCGGGCCCCCGACGTCGTGTGCCTGCAGGAGACGAAGCTCGCCGACGCCGACTGGGCCGAGACCTTCGACGACGCGATGCGCGAGCGCGGCTACGAGGTCGCGCACTACGGGCAGGGTCGCTGGAACGGTGTCGCGCTGCTCTCCCGCGTGGGCCTCGACGACGTCGAACGCGGCCTGCCCGCCGAGCCCCGCTTTCCCGACGACGACTCCGCGCCCGAGGCCCGCGCCCTGACCGCGACGTGCGGCGGCCTGCGGGTGACGTCGGTCTACGTGCCCAACGGCCGCACCCCCGACGACCCGCACTACGCCTACAAGCTGCGCTGGCTCGACGCCTTGCAGGCCATGGTCGCCGACGGCCCGACGGCGACGAGTGTCGTCGCCGGGGACATGAACATCGCGCCCACCGACGCCGACGTCTGGGACCCGTCGCTGTTCGTCGACTCCACCCACGTCACACCGGCCGAGCGCAAGGCCCTCGAAGCGCTGACCGGGCTGGGCCTGCACGACGTCGTGCGCGACCGCTGGCCCGGCCAGCGCGTCTTCTCCTACTGGGACTACCGCGCGGGCCGCTTCCACCAGGACAAGGGCATGCGGATCGACCTGGTCCTCGTCGGTGACGACGCCGTCGGCCGGGTGCAGGCCGCCTGGATCGACCGCCAGGCGCGCAAGGGATCCGGGCCGAGCGACCACGCGCCGGTGATGGTCGACCTCGACGAGGCGCCCGACGGCGACATCGGCCCCGTCGTCCCGCCGCCGACGACCCCGGCGAGGCTGCCGCACCTCGGCTGACCGGAGCAGACACCCGGCCGGATCGGCAGGCACGCTTCCCGGCCGCGGTCGGCCCCGCGGTCCGGGGTCCGGAGGCCGCCGGCCCGGCGGCCGCGCGGCGCAACTCGTCCCCGATCGGGCCGATTCGGGCCGATTCGGGGGGTCCCGCCGTGCGGGGGCGTTACGCCGGATGGAGTATTGGCGCGACCGACGATCCGCCGACCCGACATGGAGCCATCCCATGAGCCACCGACCCGGCCGCATCGCCGCCGGAACCCTCGTCGCCGGTCTCGCCCTCGCGGGCGCCGCGGCCTGTTCGTCGGGCAGCAGCGACGCGCCCGCCCCCGGCGCGACCCCGCCGCCCGCCGCCTCGGCGCAGCCGGGTGCCGGCGGTCAGGCGACCGACGCCCAGCGTGCCGCGTTCGGTCAGGCCCACCAGGGCGCGCTCGGGCTCGTCGCCCTGGGTGGTCTCGGGACCGACCAGGGCGTCGGTGACCAGGTCAAGGGCCTCGCCCCCGACGTGACGGCGCAGGGCCAGGCCCTCGACAAGGCGATCCGCGACCAGGCCACGGCCCAGGGCGTCGCGCTGACCGACGCGCTGACCGCCCAGCAGCAGCAGGTGATCGACGACCTGCAGGCCCGCAGCGGGCAGCCGTTCGACCAGGCCTGGTTGCGCGCCGCGCTCGACATGGAGCAGCAGGCCCGCGACGCCGCGAACGCGATCCTGAACGACCCCGGTGCCTCCGCGGAGGCCAAGCAGGCCGCGCAGGACGCGCTCACCAAGCTCGACGCGCTCCACGCGAAGCTGACCGCGGCCTCGGGCACGGCGGGTTCGAGCACCCCCGGCTCGGTGAACGCGGGCACCGGCGGCCAGGCCGCCGAGGGTGCCGACGCCGCCCTCCCGATCGCGCTCATCGGCGGCGGTGCGGTGCTGCTCGCCGGTGCGGGCCTCTGGCGTCGCCGCCACGCCTGATGACGGCTCCCGCCGCCGGGCTCGACAGCCCTGGCGACGACACGGCGAGAAGTGGCCACGCGCGCGGCGGACTCCGGCGGTGGCGCGTCCTGGCCGGGGTGCTCGGTGCGGTCTGCGTGCTCGCCGGCGTCCTGTTGCTGGTCGCCCGCCCGGCGCACGACGTCGGAACGGTTCCGGTGGCCGCGCCCGTTGCGGGGGTACCGGTCGCGCCCGGCGTCGTCCCGGCCACGGTCACGATCCGCGGCGTCGACACCCCGGTGGTTCCGGTGTCGACCGCCCCCGACGGGTCGCTGACCCTGCCCGAGCACCCCACGACCGTCGGCTGGTGGTCGCCGGGCGCGCTGCCGGGTTCGGCGACGGGCTCGGTCGTACTGGCGGGCCACGTCGACTCCCGGGTCGCCGGCCTCGGAGCCTTCGCGGTGCTGCGCGACCTGCGCGTCGGTGAACGGGTCACCGTGCGGGGCGCCGACGGCCGCGACGTCGGCTACGAGGTCGTGGCCCGGCGCGAGTACCGCAAGGCCGACCTCCCGCCCGGGACCTTCGCCCGCGACGGCGCCCCACGGTTGGTGCTGATCACCTGCGGCGGCCGCTTCGACCCGGTCGCGCGCAGCTACGACGACAACGTCGTGGTGTTCGCGACCCCGGCACAGACCTCTGAGTGGCAGGCACAGGCCTCGTGAGTGGCAGGCGCAGACCTCGTGAGTGGCAGGCGCAGACCTCGTGAGTGGCAATCGTCGCCATGGCGACCATTGCCACTCACGGACGGCGCCCGGCGAGCCGGGTACGGTTCCCGACCGTGAGCACCAGCCCCGCCGCCGACCAGCAGGCCCCCGAGTTCGCCGCCGTCCGCGCCGCCGCGCAGCGTGCCGCCGCGGCCGCCCCGGGGGTCCGTGCGGCGGGCGGCCCGGCGATCGACGCCGCGCTGCGCACCGCCGCCCGGCTGCTGCGCGAGCGGGCCGAGAGGGTGCTGGCCGCCAACGCCGCCGACGTCGACACGGCGCGGGCGGGCGGGATGGCCTCGGGCCTGCTCGACCGTCTCACCCTCAGCCCGGAGCGCCTGGCGGACATGGCCGTCCAGCTCGAGGTCCTGGCCGACACCCCCGAGCCGCCCACCGAGCGCGAGGTGCGCACGCTGCCGGGCGGCGAGCGAGTGCTGGAGCGGCGCATCCCGGTCGGCGTCATCGGTGCGGTGTTCGAGGCCCGTCCCAATGTCACCGTCGACGTCGCCTCGCAGGTCCTCAAGGCGCGCAGCGCCGCCGTCCTGCGCACCGGCGCGGCCGCGCTCGGCAGCGCCACCACGCTCGTCGAGCAGGTGATCGCGCCGGCCCTCGACGCCAACGGGGTGCCGCCGGCGGCGGTCCAGCTGGTCCCGACGCCCGGGCACGCCGGCGCCGACGCGCTCGTCGGGCTGCCCGACCTCGTGCCGCTGGTCGTCGTGCGCGGCAGCGGCGAGGTCACCCGGCGGCTCTCGGCGCTCGGCGCCACCGCGGGGACCCGAATCCTGGCCCACGCCGACGGGGGCGGGGTGCTCTACCTCGACGCGAGCGCCGACCCCGAGGCCGTCGCCGGGCTCGTCGACGCCGGCACCGACCGGCTCGGCGTCTGCAACCGGCTCAACCTCCTGCTCATCGACCGCCCCGTCTACGACGCGCTGCTCCCGGTCGCCGAGAAGGTGCTGACGGGCAAGGGGATCGCGCTGAGCCTCCCGCCGCACGCCCACCGGCTCGGGCACGAGTGGGCGCTCGACTCCGGCAGCGAGGCGCACGTGACCGTGCAGCCCGTCGACGGTGCCGTCGACGCCGCGCTCACCGCCTCCCGCGAGACGAGCGGCCTGGCCGCGACCGTGTGCGCGCAGGACGAGGCCGTCGCGACGGCGTTCATCGACGCCTACACCGGCACCGGCGTCTTCTGGAACACGACGACCCGCCTGCTCGACGGCTACAAGCTGCTCGGCCTACCGGAGACGGGGATCAACGTCGACCGCTCGCCCGGCCCCCGCGGCCCGGTCACCTATCCCGACCTCGCGCTGCGCCAGTTCGTCGTCCTTCCGGCGAGGTAACCCCGTCGCAGCTGTCGGCGGGGCCGCAGGATCCTGCAGAGTCTCTTGTGGACCGGGTCGTCCGCACCCGGGAGCGGAGCCGAGCGATGCCGAACGATCCCGCGTCCCCGCGCCGCCCGCTGCTGGGCCGCCCCCTCGTCCTGGTGCTGTCGCTGGTGCTCGCCGCGGTACTCGGGGGCGTCGTCGGCGGCGTCGTGGTGCGCGCGACGGCCGGCCCGGCGACGGCCTGCGACGCCACCGCGGTCTCCGACGCGGGGATGCCCTCGGTGGTGACGATCGTCGTGACGACCCCCGGCGGCGCCCCCGGCGGGTCGGGTTCCGGGGAGATCGTGCGCTCCGGGGGCTACGTGCTGACCAACGACCACGTCGTGTCGGCCGGGGCGGGCGGCGGCGCGGTGCAGGTCCGCTACAGCACCGGCGCCACCTCGGCGGCGCAGATCGTCGGCCGCGACCCGCTCACCGATCTCGCCGTGGTCCGGGCGGCGACCGACCCGGGGCTGCCGGTGATCTCGGTCGGGCGCTCGCAGGACCTGGTCGTCGGTCAGCCGGTCGTCGCGCTCGGCGCGCCCCTCGGCCTGGTCGGGACCGTGACTGCGGGCATCGTCAGCGCACTGGACCGGCAGATGCAGCTCCCCGCCGACGCCGGTGGCACGGCGCACCTCTTCAACGCCGTGCAGACCGACGCGGCCATCAACCCCGGCAACAGCGGGGGACCGCTCGTCGACTGCGACGCGCGGCTCGTCGGGATCAACACGGCGATCGCGACGGTGCCCAACGAGGCCGGCCAGTCCGGCGGGGGCAGCGTCGGGCTCGGCTTCGCGATCGGGGTCGACGCGGCGATGCCGATCGGCGACGAGCTCATCCGGACCGGCTCGGTCACCCACTACACCGTCGGGCTGACCCTGCGCGTGGTCTCGCCGGGCCTCGCGGACCGGCTCGGACTGCCGGCGGGCCTGGCCGTCGTCGCGGTCGCCCCGGGGAGCCCGGCCGCGCAGGCGGGCATCGCGGTGGGCGACGTCGTCACCGAGATCGCCGGCAGCCCGGCGGTCAGCGCCGACCAGCTGACCGTCGCCGAGCTCCGGGCACGGGCCGGGCAGCCCGACATCAGCCTCACCTACCGCTCGGGTGCCGCCGTCCGGACGGTCGCGCTCACGGCCGTGCGGGAGTGACGGCACGGTGCCGGTGCGAGGGTTAGTGTCACCCTCGTGTCGATCGAACTCCACCGCGCGACGCTCCCCAACGGGTTGCGTGTGCTGCTCGTCCCCGATCCCGCGACGCCCGTCGTCGGGGTCGCCGTTCACGTCGACGTCGGCTTCCGGTCCGAGCCCGAGGGCCGGACGGGGTTCGCGCACCTGTTCGAGCACCTGATGTTCCAGGGCAGCGAGAGCCTCGAGAAGCTCGCGCACTTCCGGCACGTCCAGGGCTCGGGCGGGGTGTTCAACGGCTCGACCCACCAGGACTACACCGACTACTTCGAGGTCCTGCCCGCCGCGGCGCTGGAGCGTGCGCTGTTCCTCGAGGCCGACCGGCTGCGCGCGCCCAAGCTCACCGAGGAGAACCTGCGCAACCAGGTCGACGTCGTGAAGGAGGAGATCCGGCTCAACGTCCTGAACCGGCCGTACGGCGGGTTCCCCTGGATCCTGCTGCCGCCGGTCCTGTACGACACCTTCCCCAACGCGCACAACGGCTACGGCGACTTCTCCGAGCTGGAGCAGGCGAGCCTCGACGACGCCGCGGCGTTCTTCGACACCTACTACGCGCCGGGCAACGCACAGCTGACGGTGGCCGGGCCGATCGACGTCGACACCACGCTCGCCCGGGTCGACGCGCACTTCGGCGACATCCCGGCCCGCCCGACGCCCGAGCGGCCGAGCTTCGCCGAGCCCGCTCCCGGGGCCGAGCGCCGGCAGTCGGTGCTCGACGCGCACGCCCCGCTGCCCGCGCTCGCGATGGGGTTCCGGCTGCCCGACCCGGGCGCCGACCTCGACGGCTACCTCGCGCACGTGCTGCTCGCGTCCGTGCTGGGCGACGGCGAGGCCGCCCGGCTGCAGCGTCGTCTCGTGCACGCCGACGGCCTGGTCACCGACGTCTCGGCGAGCGCGGGCCTGATGGGCTCCCTCGACGCCCGCGACCCCGACACGTTCACCGTCACCGCGGTGCACCCGGCCGCCGTCGAGCCCGACCGGGTGATCGGCGCCGTCGACGAGGAGCTGGAGAAGCTGGCCGCGTCGCCGCCGAGCGCCGACGAGCTGGCCCGGCAGGTGGCCCGCTGGTCGGCCGCGCTGCACCAGGAGAACGACCGCGTGATGTACCGGATGCTCGGCCTGGGCGCCCGTGAGCTGCTCTACGGCCGTGCCGAGATCACCCTCGAGCTCACCGACCGCCTCGCGGCGCTGACCCCGGCCCAGGTGGCGGCCGCGGCCGGCGCACTGCGGTCCGGCGGGCGCGGTGTGCTGCTCGTCGAACCCGGTTCCCAGGGGCAGGAGGAGGACGCGTGACCGCCGTGACGACGCACCGCACCGCCGAGGAGATCGGCCGCACGGCCACGGGCCCGCGGCCGCTCCCGGCGCTGGGGGAGACGCGCGAGGTCGCGCTGCCCGACGTCGTCGAGCAGACCCTGCCGTCGGGGCTGCGGGTGCTGGCCGCGCGCCGGCCCGGAGTACCGATGGTCGAGCTGCGGCTGCGCGTCCCGGTCGCGGGTTCGGACGCCGACCACCCGGCCGTCGCCGAGTTGCTGTCCTCGACGCTGCTGACCGGCACCGCTGACCGCGACCGCGTGGAGATCGACGACGAGCTCGCCGCCGTCGGCGCGGACCTCGGCGTGAGCGTCGACCCCGAGCGGCTGTCGATCGGCGGCTCCGGGCTGTCCGACGGGCTGCCGCGGGTCCTCGCCGTGCTGGCCGACGTGCTCACCGCCGCGACGCACCCCGACGCCGAGGTGGCCCGGGAACGTGAACGGCTCGCCGAGCGCATCGCCGTCGCCCGCGCCCAACCGCGCACGATCGCCCGCGAGGCGCTGCAGCGCAGGCGGTTCGGCGATCACCCGATCACGCGGGAGATGCCCCGGGCCGAGGAGGTCTCCGCCGTCACCGCCGAACAGGTCCGCGCGCTGCAGGCCGCCGCACTCGTCCCGGGCGGGTCGATCCTGACGCTGGTCGGCGACATCGACCCGCAGGCCGCGATCGCGCACGTCGGCGACGCGCTCGCCGGCTGGACGGCCGGGCACGACGCCCGTGAGCTCGATCCACCGCCGCTGCCCGATCCGGGCGACCTGCTGCTGGTCCACCGGCCGGGTTCGGTGCAGTCGCAGCTGCGGCTCTCCGGCCGCGCGCTGCGCCGTGACGACGACGGCTACGCGGCGCTGCAGCTGGCCAACCTCGTCTTCGGCGGCTACTTCTCCTCGCGCTGGATGGAGAACATCCGCGAGGACAAGGGGTACACCTACGGCGCGCACTCCGGCACGGAGTTCGTGCCGGGCGGCGCGCTGCTGGGCGTCGAGACCGACGTCGCGAGCGACGTCACCGCCGCGGCGCTGCTGGAGACCCGCTACGAGCTCGGCCGGATGACGGCGGTGCCGCCGTCGGCCGACGAGGTGGAAGCGGCCCGCGCCTACGCCATCGGGTCGTTGCTGATCTCGCTCGACAGCCAGGGCGGGCTCGCGGGGATGCTCACCTCGCTGGCCGCCGACGGCCTCGACGTCGACTGGCTGCGCGCGCACCCGGGGCGGCTGACGGCCGTCACCACGGAGCAGGTCGCCGCGGCGGCGCTCGAGTTCTTCGCGCCCAGCACGTTCACCGGCGTCGTCGTGGGCGACGCCGAGGTGATCGGGGCCGGGGTCCGCGCGCTCGGCGGGATCGAGGGCCCGTGACCGGCTTCGCACTGCACACCCCGCCGCTGCTGTCCCGGGCCGCGGCGCTGCGCGACGAGCCGCTGCGCACCGACGCGGCCCGCCAGCTCGCCGGCTGGCCGACCGCGCGGCTGGTCGTCGTCGACGACAAGGGGCGCACCCCCGTCAGCTGGGACTCGGCCCCGGAGGCCGCCTTCCGCGAGGGTGACGCCGCCGCCTGGGACGCCGCGTCCGGCTCGGGCGTGCGGCTGCGCACCCGTCCGACGACGGGCGACGCGCCGCCCCCGGGGGCGGTGCTGCTCGGCGAGGCCGAGGGCGTCGCCTACTGGGCCGTGCGCGGGATGCCCGACCTCGTCGCGGGCGACGACCCGGCCGAGTGGGCCGACCTGCGTGCCGTCGGCGCGGAGCTCGACGCGCTGGGCGCGGGCCTGATGACGACGGCCGTCGCGTCGCTCAACTGGCACGAGACCGCCCGCTTCTGCTCCCGGGACGGCTCGCCGACGCACGCGCACAACGGCGGCTGGGTCCGCCGCTGCGAGGCGAACGACCACGAGGAGTACCCGCGGACCGATCCGGCCGTCATCTGCCTCGTGCACGACGGCGCGGACAAGGTCCTGCTGGCCCGCCAGCCCGTGTGGCCGCCCGGCCGCTACTCGGTGCTCGCCGGGTTCGTCGAGGCGGGGGAGTCGCTGGAGGCGTGCGTCGCCCGCGAGATCGGCGAGGAGGTCGGCGTCGAGGTCACCGACATCGGCTACCTGGGCAGCCAGGCCTGGCCGTTCCCGCGGTCGCTGATGGTCGGTTTCCAGGCCGTCGCGGACCCGGCACAGCCGCTGTTCCCGGCCGACGGCGAGATCGAGGACGCCGTCTGGATCACCCGCGAGGAGCTGCGCGCGGGCCTGGCCCGCGGCGACTGGGCGGGCGATCCCACGGCCGTGAGCGGGAGCAAGGTCGTCCTGCTGCCGGGCCGGGTCTCGATCGCCCGGTCGATGTTGGAGTCGTGGGCGGCGCTGGACTGACTGTGAGGGTGGTCAAGCCGGACCGACGTGGACCGGCCCGGCGCCGCAGGCGCCGGGCCGGTCACGGGACGATCAGGCGGCCTCGGCCTCCAGCTTGGCCTTGACCTGCGCGAACGAGGGGTTCGTCGCGGTCGTCTCGTCGGGGAACAGGACCGTCGGCACGGTCTGGTTCCCGCCGTTGACGCCCTCGACGAAGCGCGCCGCGTCGGCGTTGCGCTCGATGTCGATCTCCCTGTACTCGATGCCCGCCTCGTCGAGCTGGAGCTTGAGGCGGCGGCAGTAGCCGCACCACGTGGTCGAGTACACAGTCAACTGGGCCATGTCCTGGTCAACGGCCTGGCGCGGACATTGCTTCCGCCGCATGTGTGTGCCGCATCTCACCCGTGCCCGCACCGGGCCGCCGCCCACGCGGGAGGTCTCCGGAAGCGTCGGGGAGGCCTGCGAGGATGGGGCCGTGACCGCCGATCCGCTGCACGATCTCGACGAGGAGCAGCTCGCGGCGGTGACGGCGCCGCGCGGCCCGGTGTGCGTCCTCGCGGGCGCGGGCACCGGCAAGACCCGCACGATCACCCGGCGGATCGCGCATCTCGTCGCGACGGGGCACGTCGCACCCGGCCAGGTCCTGGCGGTCACCTTCACCGCGCGGGCGGCGGGTGAGCTGCGGACGCGGCTGCGCGCGCTGGGCGCGGCCGGTGTGCAGGCCCGCACGTTCCACGCCGCCGCGCTGCGCCAGCTGCGCTACTTCTGGCCGCAGGTCGTCGGCGACCGGCAGTGGCAGCTGCTCGAGCACAAGTTCCGTGCCGTCGGCCAGGCCGCGGTCCGGGCCCGCGCGGGCACCGACCAGGACGCGGTGCGCGACCTCGCGACCGAGATCGAATGGGCCAAGTCCAGCCTGATCACGCCGGCCGAGTACCCGGCCGCGGTCGCCCGGCTGCGCCGCGACACCCCGGGCCCGGCCGAGCAGGTCGCCGCGGTCTACGCGCAGTACGAGGAACTCAAGAACCAGGCCGAGATGCTCGACTTCGACGACCTGCTGCTGCACACCGCGGCGATCCTCGAGGACCACGTGGGCGTCGCCGAGGAGTTCCGCGACCGGTACCGCTGCTTCGTCGTCGACGAGTACCAGGACGTCACGGCGCTGCAGCAGCGGGTGCTCGACGCGTGGCTCGGCGAGCGCGACGACCTCACCGTCGTCGGCGACGCGAACCAGACCATCTACACGTTCGCTGGCGCGACGCCCCGCCACCTGCTCGACTTCCCGCGGCGCTTCCCCGAGGCGGTCGTCGTCCGGCTGCAGCGCGACTACCGGTCGACGCCGCAGGTCGTCGCCGCCGCGAACACGCTGATCTCGGCGGCGCGCGGGCGCGTGGCCGGCTCCCGGCTGCGGCTGGAGGGGCAGCTGCCCCCCGGTCCCGACCCCGACTTCACCGAGCACGACGACGAGCCCGCCGAGGCCGCCGCCGTCGCCCGCCGGATCCGGAAGCTCATCGCCGACGGCACCCCCGCCGCCGAGATCGCCGTCCTCTTCCGGATCAACGCCCAGTCCGAGGCCTACGAGCAGGCGCTGGCCGAGGCGGGCATCCCGTTCCAGGTCCGCGGCGGGGAGCGGTTCTTCCAGCGGCCGGAGATCCGACGTGCGGTGTCGGTGCTGCGCATGGCGGGCGGCCGGGCGGCCGACGACGACCTCGTCGGCACCGTCCGGGCACTGCTCGCGCCCGTCGGCCTCACCGACGAGCCACCCGCCGGCGCGAGTGCGCGCACGCAGTGGGAGTCGCTGCTGGCCCTCGTCGGGCTGGCCGAGGAGCTCGTCGCGGTGCGCGAGGGGCTCGACCTGCCGGGATTCGTGGCCGAGCTCGAGGCACGCGCCGACGCCGCCCACCCGCCGACGGTGCAGGGCGTCACGCTGGCCTCGCTGCACGCCGCCAAGGGGCTGGAGTGGGACGTCGTGTTCCTCGTGGGGCTCGTCGACGGGACGCTGCCGATCCAGCACGCCGAGGGCGACGACGACGCGATCGAGGAGGAGCGCCGGCTGCTCTACGTCGGCATCACCCGGGCCCGCCGGGTCCTGGCGCTGTCGTGGGCGCTGTCGCGCAGCCCGGGCAAGGGCCGGCAGCGCCGTCGCAGCCGGTTCCTCCACGGCCTGATCCCCGACCACCACCCGGCGTCGCGGATCGCGGAGTCGCGTACGGGCGGCAGCAAACCGCGGTGCCGCGTCTGCGGTTCGCCGCTGCTGGGCGCCGAGGCGATGAAGATGCGCCGCTGCGGCGACTGTCCGTCCGATGTGGACATGGAGCTGCTCGACCGGCTGCGTTCGTGGCGGGCGTCGACGGCGAAGGAACAGCAGGTCCCGGCCTATGTCGTGTTCACCGACGCCACCCTCGCCGCGATCGCGGAGCACCGTCCCGCCGACGTCGCCGCGCTCGTGGGCATCCCCGGCATCGGCGCCCGCAAGCTCGACCGCTACGGCTCCGACGTCCTCGCGCTGGTCGCCGACCGCCGATGATTCTCCATGCAACCTTTTAAATAGGTTGTGCCCGGCGTCGCGGCCCTTCTAAGGTCGATGCACCGAACGGGAACAGCCCGTCGTCACCCGCGCGAGCGCGCGAAGGAGGTGCCCCTGATGAACACGATCATGACGATCGACGGTTTCGGCACCTCCGCCTGCGCCGGCACCCGTGTCAGCGGTGCCCGTCTGCGCCTCGTGGAGTGGGCCGTCGCGCGGACCGAGCAGTTCGGGCTGCCGGTCGTGCAGCGCGCGGCGCTGCCGACGCTCGTCGACAACAACACAGGTGTGTCCGTTTCAGGGAGCCGACACCGAACGTAGGCCTCGCTCCCATCGGCCGATTCTCGAAAGAGGGCCGCGGAACCCACACACCTGGGGACCGCGGCCCTTTTTCGTTGTGTCAGTTCACTTTTCCATCGATCACATCTCTCACCAGGAGGTAGTGGTGCTAGGCAGATCAGTTCCGTTGGAGAGCGGAGCGATCAGCCCCGAGCTGGCAGGTGGCGACACCGCCTCCGGCGTGGGGACCTTGCTGGACGCGGCTCCGGCCGCCGGTCTCGACCTGCCCTGTCGCAGCGGCGACGCGGACCTGTGGTTCGCCGAGTCGCCGCGGGAGCTGGAGCAGGCCAAGGCGCTCTGCGGGGGGTGTCCGATCCGGGTCGAGTGCCTGGCGGGCGCGCTGAGCAGGGAAGAGCCCTGGGGCGTCTGGGGCGGCGAGATCTTCGAGCGTGGCGCGGTGATCCCGCGCAAGCGCCCGAGGGGACGCCCCCGCAAGACCGACCTGGAGCGCGACCGCGCGTACTACGCGGCGCTCGGCGCCTGACCGTTCCGATCACGCACACCGATTCCACCGATCCCGAGGAGACCGAGATGAACGACCTCAACCCGGCAGTCGCCGTGGACACCCCCGACATCGTGACCGACGGCCGGCGACCGGCCGGGATCTCCGAGGGAGCCCAGATGCTCATCCATGAAGCCATGGCCCGATCGCGAAGGCAGGAGGCCGAGGAACAAGCCCGCCGACACCGGCTGGTGCGTTCCGTGGCCGCGGGTCGACGCTGGGCGCGGCTGGCTCGATACGCCGAGCAGCGCGCCCGGCGCAGCGCCGAGCGCGCCCGCGCCGCCGCCGGCTGACCCGCGGGCCCACGGCGCACCTGCTACCGGCGCCGTGATGCGACGACGCCCGCCCCCGTGACCATCCGGTCGGGGGCGGGCGTCGACATATCTCGGGGTCCTGCCCCGTATTGCAGGAACGGCACTTTCCCGCAACCAGGTTGCGGGAAAGTGCCGTTCCTGACGAACCGGAGCGGGTCGGCGACGCCCGAATCGGAGCGGCTCAGCCCCCCGCGACGGGCGTGTCGTCGGCGAACAGCTCGGGCTGCCAATGTCCGACGATGCCGCGCAGCGGGACCTGCGCCCCGAGCTGGCAGAGCACGCCCAGTGTGCCGAGGGTGACCCGGTGCACCAGCAGGTACTGCGGCGGGAGGTTGAGGAACCGGCCGGTGTCGAAGTCGGGGCTGCGCAGGTCGCCCACGCGCTCGGCCTGCGCACGCAGCCAGGCGCGACTGAAGGTGAAGGTCGGGGTGCGCAGCGGGTCGGTGAACGGCGAGAGGTAGGCGATCGCCTCCTCGGCCGTGACGCCCGTGTCCGGCTTCACGAAGCCCTCGGCGACCATGAGGTCCATCAGGTCGTCGGGCCGCTGCTGCAGCGCGTAGCGCGTCATGATCGTCAGCTCGCGGGGCAGCCCACCGGGCAGTCGCGCGACGGCGCCGTAGTCGAGCACGAGCAGCCGGCCGTCGTCGACGACCTGGAAGTTGCCCGGGTGCGGGTCGGCGTGCAGCAGCCCGAGCCGCGCGGGTGCCGAGTAGTGGAACTCGGCGAGCAGGGCCCCGGCCTGGTCGCGGCGCTCCGTGCTGCCGTCGCGGATGATCGACGACATCGGGGTGCCCGTGACCCATTCGGTGACCATCGCGCGCGGCGCCGAGGCGACGACCTTGGGCACGCGGACCTTGTCGTCGCCGTCGAACTCGGCGGCGAACTTCCGCTGGTTGTCGGCCTCGTCGCGGTAGTCGAGCTCCTCGACCATCCGCTCGCGCATCTCCTCGATGAGCGGCTTGATCTCCATGCCCGGCGCCAGCGGCTGCAGCAGCCGGCTCATCCGCGACAGCTGCCGCAGGTCCGACAGGACGGCCTCCTCGGCGCCCGGGTACTGCACCTTGACGGCGACGTCGCGCCCGTCGCGCCAGACGGCGCGGTGTACCTGGCCGATGCTCGCCGCGGCGGCCGGCGTCTCGTCGAACTCCTGGAAGCGGCTGGGCCAGTTGCGTCCGAACTGCTCGGCGAGCATCCGCTCGACGTCGGCGAACGGCATCGGTGGCGCGGCCGACTGGAGCTTGGTCAGCGCCTCCCGGTAGGGCCCGGCGAGCTCCTCCGGAACGGCCGCCTCGAACACACTCAGTGCCTGGCCGAACTTCATCGCGCCGCCCTTGAGCTCGCCGAGGACGGCGAACAGCTGCTCGGCGCTCTTGGCCATGAGCTGGGCGGAGATCTGCTCGGCGTCGCCGCCCACGAGCCGGCGTCCCCAGCCCGCGGCGGCCCGGCCGGCGACGCCGAGCGGGAGCCCGGCGAGCTTCGCGGTCCGCGACACGGTCCGGCGGGGGATGTCAGTCACACGTCGATTGTCTCCCGACGGGGGCCCCTCGTGCATTCCGCGTCCCGGCGCGCCCGGGGTACCGGGATGCCCGGCACAGCCGCGGTACCCGTCGAGCAGGGGCATTCCTGATGACGTGACCAGCGACGACGCGTCGTCCGGGCCGTCGCTGCGTCGATCTCGACCGTCGCGTCCAACGTGGCGGGCGGCACTCTCGCGCCGTCGACGACGGCGAGTACCTGGGCCGTCGCGACGCCGATCGTCGCCACGACGGCGGCGGCGTCGGCCGTGCCGCGGACCCGGGCGATGCCTGCCGCGACCCCGGCCCACCCGGGCTCACGCGCTGCCCGGTGCCGGTCGAGGCACTCGAGGCACGCGCTGCGCCCCGGCAGCACCAGTGGGCCGACGACCCCGCGACCGTCGCGCGTGCGGACCTGCAGGTGCGTCGTCCCTCTCGCGACGAGGTCACGGACCGTGAGTGGATCGGCGCCGGCGGCGTCGGCGAGCACGACGAGGTCCGGCCGCGCCCGGTGCGGCAACCGGACGGCGACGCGCGCGGCCACCCGGCGCAGCGCGTCGGCCGCCGCGGCGGCCCGCGGATGGCCGCGGTCGGCCTCCAGCCAACCGGTCCCGACGTCGTCGGCCAGCACGACGCCCTCGGCGCGCACCTCGACAGTGCCGACGCCCGCGGCCGCGAGCCCGCAGGCCACCCCGATCGCCAACGGTCCGTCGCCGACGACGCGGACGCTGCTCGTCGCCCGGCGCCGCGCGACCCGGGCGGGCGCACCGGCGTCGACGACCGCGCCCCGGGCCAGCAGGTCGGCCAGCAGCGCCCTCGCCTCGCGCGGGTCGGCGCCCGCGGCGACGGCCCCGACCAGGACCCGGTCGGGATCGGCGGGGCGGGCGAAGGCGTCGAGCATCGCCGCGAGCGGCGGCGTCAGGTCCTCGACGACGACGGCCGTTCCGGGCGCGAGGCCGATCACGCGGGTGCCGGGCGCGGGCGCGAGCAACGGCCGGTGCGGGTCGACGACGAGCACGTCGGGAAGGTGCGGGATCACGGGCCGATGGTGCGCCGCGACGGCTGCCGCCCGCGGGAGGACGGGTGGCCCCGTTGCGGGTGCGACCACCCCGCGGCCGCCCCGGCGAGCCGTCCGGACCGGTGACGTGACGACGTGGGCCGCCGACGGGATTAGTCTTGACCCATGGCGGGACCCTCAGCCGTCGAGGTCCGTAGGAGCGACCGGCGGCGGCGGATGGTGAGCGCTCGGCGAGAAGGCGACACGGTCATCGTCTTCATCCCGGGCTGGATGAGCGAGTCCGAGGAACGGCGGTGGGTGGACGAGATGGTCCGCCGCCTCGAACGCAGCGAGGCGCGTCGCCGGTCCCCGGCCCGCAGCGGCAACGAGGCGCTCCACCGGCGCAGCCTCGAGCTCGCCCGTCGGTACCTGGGGCCCGAGACCGTCCCGACGTCGGTGCGCTGGGTCGCCCCCATGCGCACCCGGTGGGCGTCGTGCACGCCCGCCGACGGGACGATCCGGGTCAGCGAGCGGCTGCGGGACGTGCCGGGCTGGGTCGTCGACTACGTGCTCGTCCACGAGCTGGCGCACCTGCTCGTGCCCGGGCACGACGAGGAGTTCTGGGCACTCGTGCGGCGCTATCCGCGCACCGAGCGGGCGATGGGCTACCTTGAGGGGCTGTCGGCCGCCGCGGGCCTGGGGCTCGTCGGGACCGACGGGGACGCGACCGACGATCCCGCCGACGACGCGGATGCCGAGCCCGACGCCGCGCTGGGCGGCGGGCTCGACGGGATCGCCGCGATCGACGACGGGGACGCCGCCGCCGGCTGACGGGTCAGCGCTGCGCCGGCCCCTCGCCGGGGTCGCCGTCGGAGTCGCCGGTCTTCTCGCCGGTCTTGTCGTCGGTCTTGTCGCCGGTCGTGTCGTCGTCCTGCTCCGCAGCGGCCTCGGTCTCCCCGGCCGCCTTGCGACGCTCGGCGGCCTCCTTGGCCGCGTCCATGGCCGCGTCGGTGTCGCGGTCGCGCTGGAGCTGCCGCTCGATCTCGGCGATCGGGTCGACGTCGTCGGAACCGGCGACGAAGGCCGCGGGGTCGTCGAGGTCGTCGGCGGTGGGGACCAGGTCGGGGTGCGCCCACAGCGCGTCGCGGCCCGCGGTGCCGCGCTGCTCGCCGAGGAGCTTCCACAGCTCCGCGGCCGCCCGCAGCCGACGTGGCCGCAGCTCCAGCCCGACGAGGGTCGCGAACGCCTGCTCGGCGGGCCCCCCGGAGGCGCGCCGGCGGCGCAGGGTCTCGCGCAGGGCCTCGGCGCCGGGCAGCCGCTCGCCGACGGCCTCGGCGACGACGGCGTCGACCCAGCCCTCGATGAGCGCCAGCAGTGTCTCCAGGCGGGCCAGCGCGGCCTTCTGCTCCGGCGTCGTCTGCGGCTCGAACATGCCGCCCTGCATGGCCTGCTGGATCGACTCGGGGTTGGACGGGTCGATCGACGAGGCCAGCTCCTCGATCCGCGACGTGTCGACGGTGATGCCCTGCGCGTACTGCTCGACCGCGCCGAGCAGCCGCTCCCGCAGCCACGGCACGTGGGTGAACAGCCGCTGATGGGCGGCCTCGCGGGCGGCCAGGAAGATCATGACCTCGCCGGCCGGGCGGTCGAGCCCGGTGGTGAACTTCTCGATCGCCTCGGGCAGCAGCGCGGCCGTGCCTGCGGGGCCGACCGGGAAGCCGACGTCGGTGGAGGTGAGCACCTCGGCCGCGAGCTCGCCCAGCCCGCTGCCGAGCTGGCTGCCGAAGGCGAGTCCGCCCATCTGGCCGACCATGGCGAGCATCGGGCCCGCGGCCTGCTTCGCCTGTTCCGGCAGGCCCTCCACCCAGGCGCCGGAGACGCGGCGCGCGACCGGGTCGCACAGCCGCTTCCACGTCGGCATGCTCGCCTTGACCCAGTCGGTCGGCGTCCAGGCCACCGCGTCCGTCGCGCCCGCGGGGAAGTCGGTGGCCGCGTCGAGCCACAGCTCGGCGAGCTTCACGGCGTCGGCGGCGGCGGTGCGCTGCGCGTCGGTCAACGACGACGTCCTCTGCGCCAGCGCCTGCGTCGCGATCTGGGTGGCGAGCTCGTAGTTGACGGGGCCGTCGCCGCCGCTCTGTGCGTGGCTGAGCATCTGCCCCAGCTGCGTGAACATCTGACCGAGCTGGCTCATGTCGAAGCCCCCCGGGCCGCCCATCCCGGGCATCCCCGGCATGCCGGGGAAGCCGCCGGGCGGCATGCCCGGCAGGTTGCCGAGGCCGAAGGGGTCCTGGGGCCCCTGCGGCTCCGAGCCCTCGCCGTCGGGCCGGTCGCGGTCCTTGTCGCGGTCTGCGGGTCCGAAGCCGAACGGGACGTCACTCATGGCTCCACGGTACGCGGACCGGACAACCTCGGTGACGTGGAGCGTCGCTGTTCGCCGAGGGCGTGGCGGCGTGCGGGAGGTATCCGAATCGTCACGATTGGCCAACTCGGCCCGCGCAACGGGAACCACACGCCCCTTCCGTAGAGTTGGCTCGTCAGGCGCACCGCCGTGCGGCTGCGACGACACCGTCCGACGACCCCGTCCGACGACGACGCCGTCACCGCCGCGTCCGGTCCGTGGCGGCGCCCGGCAGTTCGCACCCGACGTCAGGAGCGTGTCCCGTGGCCATGCGGCCCCCGGTGGGAGTCCCCTCGTTACCCCGCCGCACCCGGATCCTGCTGATCATCGCCGCGGTGGTGGTCGTGCTCCTCTTCGGCGGGTCGCGGCTCATCGACTTCTACGTCAACTGGCTGTGGTTCGGTGAGGTCGGCTTCCGCGAGGTGTTCACGACGGTGCTGTTCACCCGCACCGTGCAGTTCGTGCTCGGCGGCCTGCTCCTCGGCGGGCTCGTCTGGCTGTCGATGTGGCTGGCCTACCGCTTCCGCCCGGTCTTCGTCCCGGTCAGCGGCCCCGAGGACCCGATCGCCCGCTACCGCACCGTCGTCATCCAGCGGTTGCGGCTCTTCGCGATCGGCATCCCGGTGATCGTCGGCATCATCGCGGGGCTCGCGGCGCAGGGCGACTGGCAGACCGTCCAGATGTTCCTGCACGGCACGTCCTTCGGCCAGACGGACCCGGTGTTCGGCAAGGACGTCAGCTTCTACGCGTTCGACCTGCCCTTCTACCGGCTGCTGCTCGACTGGGTGATGGTCGGCGTCGCGATCTCGTTCGTCTTCGCCCTCATCACCCACTACCTGTTCGGCGGCATCCGGCTCTCCGGCCGGTCGGGCCAGATCTCCTCCGCGGCGCGCGCCCACCTGGCCACGCTGGCCGGTGTGTTCGTCCTGCTCAAGGCGCTCGCGTACTTCTTCGACCGCTACGAGCTGCTCTTCTCCGACCGCAACGCCAACTTCAACGGCGCGACCTACACCGACCTGAACGCGGTCATGCCGGCCAAGCTGATCCTGCTGTTCATCTCGATCATCTGTGCCATCGCGTTCTTCGTGTCGATCTTCCGGCGCAACCTGCAGCTGCCCGCCATCGCGCTCGTGCTGCTGGTGCTGTCGAGCATCCTGATCGGCGCGGCGTGGCCCGCGATCCTGCAGCAGTTCGTCGTCGGCCCGAACGCCAACGAGCGCGAGGCGACGTCGATCTCGCGCAACATCGAGGCGACGAGACAGGCGTTCGGGCTCACCGACGACAAGGTGACGATCGAGCCGTACTCGGGGACGTCGACGGCCACACCGGCCCAGGTGCGCTCCGACACCAGCACGATCCCGAACATCCGGCTGCTCGACCCGAACAAGCTGACCAAGACGTTCACGCAGCTCCAGCAGCGCCGCAACTTCTACGGCTTCCCGCAGAAGCTCGACATCGACCGCTACGACGTCAACGGGCAGACGCAGGACTACGTCGTCGCCGCGCGCGAGCTGGACAGCAGCGCGCTCGTCGGCAACCAGACCGACTGGATCAACCGGCACCTCGTCTACACCCACGGCAACGGCTTCGTCGCCGCGCCGGCCAACCAGGTCAACGCCGCGCTCGAGGACACCGGCGGTCAGGGCGGTCTGCCGCAGTTCACCGTCAGCGACACGTCGACGAAGGGCGCCATCCCCGTCGACGAGCCGCGGATCTACTACGGCGAGCTGATCACCGACTACTCGATCGTCGGGGCGCCGGAAGGCGCGGCGCCGCGCGAGTACGACTCCGACTCGCAGCAGTACACGTACGAGGGCAAGGGCGGGGTCTCGATCGGGAACCTGTTCAACCGCCTCGTGTTCGCCATCAACTACGGCGAGACGCGCATCCTCTTCAACGGGTCGATCAACAGCGACTCGAAGATCATGTACTACCGCGACCCGCTGCAGCGGGTGAAGAACGTCGCGCCGTGGCTGACCCTCGACGGCGACCCGTACCCGGCGGTCGTCGACGGCCGCATCCAGTGGATCGTCGACGGCTACACGACGCTGCAGAACTACCCGTACGCCCAGCAGGTCCCGCTCGGCACCGCGACGCGCGACAGCCTGCAGGGCGGCGTGCAGCGGCTGCCGGACACCAACGTCAGCTACCTGCGGAACTCGGTGAAGGCCACCGTCGACGCCTACGACGGCACCGTCACCCTCTACGCCTTCGACGACACCGATCCCGTGCTCAAGACCTGGGAGAAGGTCTTCCCGGGCACGGTGGAGCCGTCGTCGGCGATCAGTCCGGACCTGCGCGCGCACTTCCGGTACCCGGAGGACCAGTTCAAGGTCCAGCGCGAGCTGCTGACGCGCTACCACGTCGACAACCCGAGCGAGTTCTTCTCGACGGTGTCGTTCTGGGACGTGCCGTCCGACCCGACGGTCCAGGGCAACACGGGGGCGGGCCAGGAGGCGCAGCCGCCGTACTACCTGCTGACGGGCCTGCCCAACCAGCCGGGGGCGACGTTCCAGCTCACCAGCGCGCTCGTGAGCCTGCAGAGACAGTTCCTCGCCGCCTACATGACGGCGAGCTCCGATCCCGCGACCTACGGCAAGATCACGGTCCTGCAGCTACCCGCGGACACCCAGACACTTGGGCCGCAACAGGTGCAGGCCCAGTTCCTCGGCTCGCCCAGCGTGTCCCAGGAGCTGAACCTGTTGCGGCAGAACCAAACCACGATCGACTACGGCAACCTGCTGACGCTGCCCGTCGCGGGCGGGCTGCTCTACGTCGAACCGGTCTACATCGAGAGAGCCGGGCAGGACTCGTCCTATCCGCAGCTCGCGAGAGTGCTCGTGAGCTACGGGGGCCGGGTCGGCTACAGCCCCAACCTCGCGACCGCGCTCGACCAGGTCTTCGGTGCGGGCGCCGGCTCCGGCGCGACACAGACCGGCCAGGGTGGCGGTTCGCCGCCGCCGCCGACCACGGCCACCAGTCCACCGCCTGCCGCGGGCGGTGGCGGGGGTGGCGGCTCGAACCCGGCGGCCGTCGCAGCGGCCAACGAGATCGAGCAGGCGTTGACCCAGCTGAAGTCGGCCCAGCAGTCCGGCGACTTCGCGGCCCAGGGCCAGGCGCTCGCCGCGCTCGACGCCGCGGTGAAGAAGTTCCAGGCGGCACAGGGCGGCTGACGCCCACGACGACGCCCCGCCACCGGCCCGCCACGGGCCGGGGCGGGGCGTCGGCGCGTTCGGCCGGCCGCCGGTCCTGGGGCCACGGGCCGACGGCCGGGTGTGACCGGGAGCACGAAAGATCATCGGGCCCCGATTTCGACGAGTTTCGACCCGCCCGGGCGGGTCGTCGCAGGTCGGAGGGGTCGCGCGGGTGGTTGCCCCCCGGATGCGAGGACGTTTCGGGCCGGTGTACTGTTCTCACTACAACAGCAACACAGCAACGCGGGGTGGAGCAGCTCGGTAGCTCGCTGGGCTCATAACCCAGAGGTCGCAGGTTCGAATCCTGCCCCCGCTACTCAACCGGAGGGCCCCCGACCGTCATGGTCGGGGGCCCTCCGGCATTTCGTGTGCGCGGGTCGGGCCGCGGGTCTCGTCAGACGCCCTCCAGCGCCTCCAGCCGCCCGGACCGGATCGCCTTCACGAACTCCTCGTAGTCCTGCTCGTTCTGGTCCGCGTACCGCTCGGAGAAGTCGGTGATCGACCGGTCGAACGCGTCGTCGTCGCCGAGGTACTCGGAGATGGCGATCGGGTCGCCGGATCGGGCGTGCGCCCGCGCCAGGGTCCACCCGCACGTGCGCGCGTAGAAGGTGAGCCCGAGCGGTGACATCGCCTCCACGACGGCGGAACCCTTCATGTCGCGCAGCTGCCGCCAGTAGAAGTGCCGCTGCACGTCGACGCCCCGGGTCCAGCCGAGGAAGATGTCGCTCGAGGCCTGCATCATCCGCTGGCCGCGTACGACCCGCTCGCCGTGCTGCTTGTAGCGGCTGCGTGGCAGGTGGGCTTCGAGCACCGACGCGGTGGCCTCCTTGACCTGGAGGAACAGTGGGTCGTCGGCGTCGCGGCCCTGCAGCAGGACGATGAACGCCCGGGTGCCCACGCTGCCGACGCCGACCACCTTGCGCGCCATGTCGACCACCTCGAAGCGTTCCAGCAGGTGGCGATGGTCGTCCTGCAGGGTCGCCCGGTAGGCGCGGAGCTGTTCGCGGATCGTGCGCTCGACGTCGTCGGGGGACATGCCGTACGTGGGGGCCAGCTCGCGTGCGGGGACGACGATCGGCGGCTGGCTGACGATGCGGTACCGCCCGTCGACCAGCTCCCCGAGCTTGGACAGCGCCTGCAGGCTGTCGCGGGTGTGCGCCTTGGCCATGTTCTTCTCGGCGGTCTTCGCCGCCCGTCTGGCCTCCTTCGCCGCGATCTTCTCCTTCTTCGCCTGCTTTCCCTTCGTGTCCTTCCCCCGCTTCTCGGACTCGGCCACGACGCCGCGGACGGCGTTCATCAGCGTGTCCTCATCCATGCGCGCGTACCAGATGTCCATCGTGCGCATCTGCGCGAACTCGGCCATCGCCTCCCGATAGGCCGTGACGGACGCAATTGTCGACGCCCGGGCGTCCGCGGCCGAGAACCCGTTGTTCCGACCGGCGATCGTGAAGCTCGCCGCCATCCGCTTCACGTCGTACTCGAACGGCCCAGGCAGCGTCTCGTCGAAATCGTTCACATCGAACAGCAGCCTCCGTTCGGGGGAGGCGAACGCTCCGAAGTTCGACAGGTGCGCGTCGCCGCACAGCTGCACGTCCAGACCGGCGATCGGCGTGTCCTTGAGGTCGACCGCCATGATCTTCGCCCCGCCCCGGTAGAACGTGAACGGCGACGCCATCATCCGGCCGTGACGGACCGGCACCAGGTCGGGCTCGCGGGTGGCGTCCTGCTCCTCGAGCAGCGAGACAGGGTTCGGCCGGTCCGTCGCCGGGCGCCAACCGGAGTGGGCCGACGGCTCCGACCGGTCCCGGGCCATCAGCCCCTGGGCCTCACGGTCCGCGATGCTGGGATGCACGATCATCTTGGCGACCACTCGCCACACCTCCTGTACAGAGATCGGTTCCCGGAATACCTGGTGCAGCCCTGTCCCGGCTCACCCGCGGGGTGCGAATCCGTCGGACCCCGTGACCAGGCCGGGGACCCCTCTGCTCCTCGCTCAGTGATCGTTCTTCGTCCGACCGCGCTTGACGGCACCGACGATGACCCTGATGCCGATGCCGAGGACCACGAGGTTGGTGATCATCTGCACGGTGACCAGGACACGTGCCGGCTGCGTATGGGCGGTGATGTCGCCGAAGCCCACGGTGCTGAACACCGTCACCGTGAAGTACAGACTGTCGGTGTGGGTCAGGGGCCGTCCGAAGCTGTCCGGGGCCAGCGCGGCCAGTGCGATGTAGCTGGCGGCGAACAGCAACAGGAAGAACGGCACGCTCGTGGCCAGCGCCTCGACACCACGCAGGGTGGGGAAGTGTGACCGGAGGATCCAGCGGACCTGTACGGAGACCAGGACGGCGAAGCCCGCCAGCCCGATCAGCAGCATGGTCAGCGCCGCCGGGACGGACGAGTGATCGAGGGGCAGTACGTAGTAGAGGGTCAGCAGCGCGGCGACGGAGGCGGCCACCCGCACGGCGGTCCAGACGATCCGGCCGGCCGACGGACCGGCGTCCGGCCGGGCCGGGGGCACCGTCCCGTCGGGATCGATCACGACGTCCACCGCACGAATGCCGCCCCCCTGCTCGTCTCCCACGCAGGCGGCCGAACTCGCGTCGGTGCGGCGCGACCCGTCGGTGCGCGGCACGCTCCGTCGTCGCCGCCGACACGGGTGCCGGTGCCCGCTTCCCGTGGGCGTCGGATTCTGCGGGGGAAGCCTTGCCGGGGGCTCACTCGATTCAGGTGATGCACGGGCGCGCCCGGCCCGGAGGATGGCGTTTCGCCCGCTCCGCCCAGGGCGCGCGATCGGTTTCCCCGCGGATCCGGCGGCATCTCGACCGCATTTCGCGGAGCGGCGGTAAATGTCGCGATGACGTACGCCGGGGCCGGTGCGCGCACGTCGATCTGTCAGGACCGGAAGTCGGATGACCCGCGCGTGCAGGACGAGGAGGCCGACGTGCCGAGCGACGAACTGCTGGTCGTCATCAACTCGTTCGGCCTGTTGTTCGCGATCTTGAATTCCTTCACCCTCGGCCTGCGGCTCGAGGTGGGGCACATTCTGGGACATTTCTTCCAGAACTGGCGGGCGGCCGTCCGGGTGCTGCTCATCAACTTCGTGATTCTCCCGGCGCTCGTCATCGGGTTCGCCGCCATAGCGCCCGTGGACTCCGACATCAAGATCGGTTTCTGCATCGTCGCGCTGGCGGCCGGTGCGCCGTTCGCCCCGGCGATCACCCGCCTGGCCAGGGGCGACGTCGCCATGTCCACGTCGCTGTTCCTGGTCATGGTGGTGGTGACGGTCGTCCTCGTGCCGGTGGTGCTGCCGATCGCCATGTCCGCCGTCGTGCCCGATGTGCAGCGGATCGGGATCTGGAGCATCGCCTGGCCACTGCTCGCGTTCGTGATCCTTCCGCTGCTCGTCGGCTGTCTGATGCGCCTTCGCTACGAAGAGGTGGTGGCGAGCTGGGTGCGTCCGCTGCTCGTCGTCCAGCTCACCTGCCTGGTTCTGTACGTGAATCTCTTCATCTTCGCGTTCACGAGCCTCTTCGCCGAGGTGTGGTGGGGCGCCTATGTCGCGGCGATCGCCGTCCCGGTCCTCGGTATCGCACTCGGCAGCCTCATCAGTCGCAGGAGTACGGCGACCAGGCACGCATCGATAATCACGACCGCGCAGCGCAGTATCACGGGCGCGATCGTCGTGACGATCTTCAACTACACGCAGCCCCTGGCGAACGTGTCGGTGACGGTCATCAACACGATCGGGATCGTCATCCTTCTGGTGCTCGCCATCGAGTGGGGACGGGCGCGACCCCGGAAGAAGTCCGAACCGGCTCCGACCGCCGCGCCACCGACCCCTGAAGGCGCCGGACACATGCCGTGACGGAAGGTGCTGTCCCGAGGCCGAAGCTCGGGCTGTTCGGGACGAACGGGGGCAACGGGCTCACGATGACGGCGAGTGCTTCGAGACCGACACGTGGGCGGCGGGCGTCGCCCGGACGACCGAGAACATCATGAGGTCAGGCAGGCGATCCTCGCGACGGCGGGGCGCCGCCCGTTCCTGCGCCCGCGACGCGCTGCCGCGGGCGTGCGGTCCGGCATCCTCGTCCGGAGGGCGCGACCGGCGCGCGTTCAGAAGCCGACGGCCTCCCGCAGCAGCAGGACCGTGACCCGGCCCGGACGCTGCTCGGCGTTGAGCACGAGCAGGCTGTTGACGGCGCTGGGCCAACCGTAGGCCGCCTCGGTGCGGGCGCTCTCGAGCGGCAGGGCGTGCTCCTCGATCCGGCGCAGCGCGGTCGCGAGGTCGGGCACCACCTTCTGCGCCCCGACCACCCAGATCGCGCTGCTCGCCCCGCCTGCACAAGCCGGGACCTGGCTGCCGCTGCCCGACGCGACGACGATCGAGCCGGTCTCGGTGACCGCGGCGACGCTGCCCACCACGACGTCCGGGACAGAGATCAGACGTCGGATCTCGTCGGCGGCGGTCGCGCGGTCCATGGCCAGGACACGCGGCTTGACGGGGGAGTACCGGCTGCCGGTGTTGACGTCGGCGTCGATGCCGGAGAGCCGCAGCGTCTCGCTCGCGGACGTGAACACCGCCGCTCCCTCGGGAAGCAGGTCCCGGACCCGGCGGCGCGCAGCTGCGGTGTCGTCGAGGATCTCCACGCCGAAGCCGTTGGCGGCCAGGGCCGCGGCCGCCTTCTCGAGACGCTCGGCGGGCACCGCCTCGGCGAACGACGCGGCCGGCCCCGGCGCGGCGCCACCGAGAGGGGTGGTGTCGAGGTAGCGGACCTCGTAGACGCGCTCGGCGAACTTCCAGCCGTCGTCCGTGCGCCGGTAGCGGTCGTGGTAGATCGCGAAGTTCACCCCCTCCCGGCCGTCGAGGGTGCGGGCGAGCTCCTGGACGTGGGCGCGACCGGTCGCGACGTCGCCGTCCAGCCGGATGGAGCCCGGGTGCGTCGTCTGGACGAAGAAGTCCCAGTTCGCCTGGAGGCGTTCCCCGCCGGTGCGGATCTCGTCGCGTCCGGTCAGCTCGACCGGGACGTTCGGCATCCGCAGCACACCGTCGGCGGTGAAGAGGGATGCGAGGCGCGCGCGGTCGCGCATCATCACCGCGTCGCTGTACTCGCCCCGCAGCGCCTCGATCTCGACGCGGTCGGCGATGGCCTGGTCGGTCATGTCTCTCCTCGGGTGTCCTGGAGCCGTGCGGCTCACCCGGGTTCGACGACGCAGTGGGCCGCTTTGTGAGGTGGCGCCTCACAGAACGCCGGTCCGGCGCGTCGAGTAGGGAAGTGTGGACACGACGGGAGGGCCCATGACCGACGGTACGGATCCCGCGATCGACGTGGTCGTGCGCGAGCGACGGCAGCTGCTCAACCTCGCCTACCGCCTGCTGGGCTCGCTCGCCGAGGCCGAGGACGCGGTGCAGGAGACCTACGCACGCTGGTACGGCCTTTCCGACGAGGGCCGCCGCGGCATCGGGAACCCGGGCGCCTGGCTGACCCGGGTCGCCGGGCGGGTGTGCCTGGACCAGCTCCGCTCGGCGCGGGCCGCCCGCGAGACGTACGTCGGGGACTGGGTCCCCGAGCCGCTGCCCGAACCCGCCGACCCGGCCGATCCCGCTTCACAGGTGACGCTCGACGAGTCCGTGACGATGGCGTTCCTGGTGGTGCTCGACGCCATGACCCCGGCCGAGCGGGTCGCGTTCGTCCTGCACGACGTGTTCCGCTACCCGTTCGCCGAGGTCGCCGAGGTCGTCGGGCGCACCCCGGCGGCCTGCCGGCAGTTGGCGACGTCCGCCCGGCGCCGGATCGGGGCGGCCCCGGCCGCGGTCTCCGGGGCGGCCGGACAGGCCGCGGTCGTCCGGGACTTCCGGCGGGCGTGGGAGGCCAAGGACATCGCCGCGCTTGTCGGGCTCCTCGACCCGGACGTGGTGGCGGTCGCCGACGGCGGCGGAGTCGTGCCCGCGCACCGGGAGCCGATCCGTGGCGGTGAGCAGGTGGCCCGCGCCTACGTCGAGATCTCCCGCGTGGCGCCCGGAGTGACGCTGCTGGAACGCACCGTCAACGGCCTGCCCGGCCTGGTCGCCCGGAAGGACGGGGCGACCCTCACGGTCTTCGCCTTCGACGTCGTGGCCGGCCGGATCACGCGCATCTGGGCGGTCCGCAACCCCGCGAAGCTCCGGACGTGGGCGCCGGCCTGAACGGCACGGCCACCGGCTCGCCAGTGGCCTGAACGGCACGGCCACCGGCTCGCCGGGGACCGGTCGGCGGGGGAGGACTCAGGGGTGGAGCGTCGGGCGGTAGACGAGCTCCTGGATGTGGCGGTCGAGCGTGCGCTGCGAGACGAGCTCGAGGTCGAAGTCCGCCGCGCCCGCGAAGATCGGGCCCAGCCCCGTGCGGCCGGTGATCACGGGGAACAGCGTCACCTGGACGAGGTCGACCAGGCCCGCGCCCATCAGCGCCCGGTTCATCGCGAGGCTGCCGTGCGAGCGCAGCGGCACGTCGGACTCCTTCTTGAGCCGGGCGACGACGTCGACGGCGTCACCGCTGACGACCGTCGCGTCCGGCCAGTCGAGGGGCTCCCGCAGCGTCGTCGAGACGACGGTCGCCGGCATCGTCGTCATCCGCGTCACCCACGGGTCGCGGACCTCGTCGATCCCGGAATCCGGGGCCAGCATCTGGGTGAACGCGCGGAACGTGTTGGCGCCGAACACCATCCGCTGTTCCTCGCGGTACAGGTCGAGGCGGTGGTCGAGGAGCTCGGGGCCCTGCTTGCCCCAGTAGCCGGTCCAGTCGCCGCCGGCTGCGCCGAAGCCGTCGAGGCTGGAGAAGACGTCGAAGGTGTACGTGGCGGTCATGATGGTCCCCCAGGATGCGGTCCCGTTCGGTGTCGAGATGCAGACCCGCGACCGCACCGGAACTCATCGGCCGGTCAGAGCCGCGCCGCGCTCCGGACGAGGTCGGCGACGGCGCGCGACCGGCTCTGCGGGGGCCAGGCGATCACCGTGGTCACCGCGGGGGCGTCGACCAGGGGGATGGCGACGACATCGTCGCGCAGGTGGACGCGGACCGACTCGGGCAGCACCGCGAGCGTCCGGCCGAGGGCGATCAGCTGCAGGAGCTGGGAGTGGTCGCGGACCTCCGGACCGGGGCCCGCCGGGTAGGTGCCGTCGCGGCGGGGCCAGCGCGGCTGCGGGAGCCCGGGTACCGCGGCGACGTCGTCGGTGCGCAGCCGGCTGTGGCTGGTCAGCGGGTGTCCCGCGGGCAGGAGCACCACCTGCCCCTCGGTGTGCAGGTCCTCGCAGTCGAATCCGGTCGTCGAGTCGAAGGGCCGGTGCAGGAGGGCGACGTCGGCGCGGCCGTCGCGCAGCATCGGCTCCTGTTCGCCGCGTCCGCAGAGCACGACGTCGACGGGGACGGCGCCGGGCTCGGCCGCGTAGGCGTCGAGCAGCTTCGCCAGCAGCTCGTTCGACGCGCCCGCCTTCGTGACGAGCACCAGCCCGGCGTCGCTGCTCCCGGCTGCCGCGCGGCGGGTGCGGCGCTCGGCGGCGTCGATCGCGGCGAGCGCGGCGCGGCCCTCGCGCAGGAGCACCTCCCCGGCCTCGGTCAGTGTCACGGAGCGGCTGGTCCGCTCGAGCAACGTCGCTCCGAGCCTGCGCTCGAGCAGGCCGATCGCCCGTGACAGCGGGGGCTGGGCGATCCCGAGGCGCCGGGCCGCCCGCCCGAAGTGCAGCTCCTCGGCGACGGCGACGAAATACCGCAGCTCCCGTGTCTCCACCACACCCACAGTACCCGTGTGGACCTGCGTCGATACCGCGGTGATATCGACGGCGACCCGATCGGTGTTGGAGCGCGCGACCACTCCGGGCGCACTGTGGACCGCATGAGCGAACGCACGATCGCGCTGGTCACCGGCGCGAACAAGGGGATCGGGTACGAGATCGCGGCGGGCCTCGGCGCGCGCGGGATGTCGGTCGGGGTCGGTGCGCGTGACGACGGGCGTCGCGCCGTGGCCGTCGAGAAGCTTCGGGCCGCGGGCGTCGACGCGTTCGGTGTACCGCTGGACGTCACCGACGACGAGAGCGTCGCCGCTGCGGCCCGGCTGCTCGAGGAGCGGGCCGGTCGGCTGGACGTGCTGGTCAACAACGCGGCCATCACCGGCGGTGGGCCGCAGGAGCCGACGGTCGTCGACCTCGCGACGGTGCGGACGGTCGTCGAGACCAACGTGCTCGGGGTCATCCGCGTCACCAACGCGATGCTGCCGCTGCTGCGGCGCTCCACGTCGCCACGGATCGTGAACATGTCCAGCGGCGTCGCCTCGCTGACACGCCAGAGCCAGGGGGGCGACGTCGGCCCGATCTCGGCCGCGTACGCGCCGTCGAAGACCTTCCTCAACGCGGTGACCATCCAGTACGTCAAGGAGCTGCAGGGAACGAACATCCTGGTCAACGCCGCGTGCCCCGGCTACGTCGCGACGGATCTCAACGGCCACCGTGGCCACCGGACACCGGAGCAGGGCGCGGCGACGGCCATCCGGCTCGCGACGCTGCCCGACGGCGGGCCGACGGGCGGGTTCTTCGAGGACGCGGGTGTCGTGCCCTGGTGAGCGTTGACACGCAAGTGGTGACTTGCGTATAAATCCGGTGGTGGACGCCGACCTGTTCAAGGCGCTCGGCGACGCGACGCGACGAACGATCCTCGACGAGCTGATCGAGAGGGACGGCCAGACCCTCTTCGAGCTGTGCGGCCGGCTGGTCATGCGGCACGGCCTCACCTCGTCGCGGCAGGCGATCTCGCAGCACCTCGCCGTCCTCGAGCAGGCCGGCCTGGTGCACACCCGGCGCCAGGGCCGGTACAAGTTCCACCACATCGACACCAGCCCGTTGCGGGCGATCGTCGAGCGGTGGCCCGTCGAGAGGGAGGCAACCGACCCGTGATCAGGATCAACCTCGCCAGCGTGTGGGTCGACGACCAAGCGAAGGCGCTGGCCTTCTACACGGAGAAGCTCGGGTTCCTCAAGAAGACCGACGTGCCGATGGGCGAGGCGCGGTGGCTCACCGTCGTCTCGCCTGCGGTGCCGGACGGGGTCGAGCTGCTGCTGGAGCCCGACGGGCACCCCGCCGCGAAGCCGCTGAAGGAGGCGCTCGTCGCCGACGGCATCCCGTTCACGCAGTTCGCGGTCGACGACGTGTACGCCGAGCACGAGCGGCTGACCGGGCTGGGCGTGGTGTTCACCCAGGAGCCCACCGACTTCGGGCCCGTCGTCACCGCGGTACTCGACGACACCTGCGGCAACCTCATCCAGCTCGCGACGATGAAGTAGCCGGGCGGTCCCGGCCGTGGTGCGCAGGTGCAGCCGTCAGCCGACGCGCGCGTCCCACTCGATGTGGTGGCCGAACAGCCACTCGCTCGGGCCTGCACCGGTCCGTGCCGCCCGGGCGGCGACCAGCGGCATGATCACCTTGTCGCGGATGACCCGCGTGACCGGCCCGGCGGTCTTGCCCGACCCGTTGCGCCTGCCCTGCCTGACGACCTTCTCCACCCGCTCGCGGCGCTGCGACTCGTACCCGGCGAAAGCTGAGTCGATCGACGGATGGTCGCGCAGGCAGCGGGCCAGCGTCACGGCGTCCTCGATCGCCATCGCGGTCGTCGACCGGTTCATGACCGAGGCCGCCGCGCTCCAGCAGAAGGCGACGGCCGAGCTGGCCGGCGACGCGACGGCGACACCGGGCCGGGGGGTGGACGAGCGGCGCCACCGACGGTGACCCGCCGCGCGGGACCGGACGGCCCGCGACGGGCGCGCCGACCCCGGCGGGCCGCACCCGGGTCGCGCAGCTCGGCGGCATCCCGGCGTAGGGCCTGCCGGCGCTGCAGGGCATGGGGCCCAGGGCGATCCGGATCTCGGGCGGCGCTCGCGGACCGCGGCACGCCGGCCCGACACGTCGCGGCGCCGGTACCCGTCGGGAACCGGCGCCGCGATGGTCGGCGTCAGGTGGCGGCCTGCGAGGCGTGGGCGCCGCGGCGGCCGGGGACGGACCCGGAGCCCTCGCGCGGGGCCGGGGCCGGCTGTCCCAGCTCCTTGCCCAGCACGCCGGCGAGCCGGCTCAGCTCGGCGCGGACGTCGGCCTGCACGGCCGTGAGGCGCTCGACCTCCTGGTTCGCCTTGTCCTCGCGACGCCGCGCGGCCTGCTCGGCCACCTTGCGGGTCTCCTCGGCTGCGGCCTCGGACTCCTGGCGCAGCCGCTCTGCGGCCCGGGCGGCGTTGGCGTGCAGCTCGTCGGCCTGCTCGCGGGCGGCGGCCAGCTGGTCGGCGATCTGCTGCTCGCGGTCCTGCAGCTCCGACGCACGCTGCGCGGCCTGCTGCTCCATCGCCGAGGCCCGGCTGATCAGGCTCTGCTCCACCTCGTGGCGGTGCTGCTCGGCCTCGGTGCGCGCCTTCTCGACGATGCCGGACGCCTCCCGGGAGGCGTTGGCGCGCAACTCCGTCGCCTCCTGCTCGGCCATGCGCAACAGCTTCTCCGCGCGGAAGCCGAAACCCTCCTCGGTCGGCGCGGCCGGCTCCGGAGCCGGCCGGTTGCGGGCCTCGCGCAGCTCGCGCTCGGTGGCCTCGGCATGTTCGGTCGCGAGGCGGAGCTTGCGCTGTCCCTCGGCGATCTCGGTACGCATGCGCCCGAGCTTCTCGACGAGCTCGGCGACGTACTCGTCGACCTGCCTGCGCTCGTACCCGCGCATGGCGACCGGGAATTCGGGCACGTTCTCGGTCGTGGGGATCGGTCCGGTCACAGAGGTTTTCCTCCTGGAGGGCGGGGTGCCGAGCACCTCGCGCGTCGGACGTGCGGAAAACGGACATGGAGCGGTGACGGCGGGCTGACCTGCCCGTCGTCGGGTGCGTCGCCTGGGGAGCGGCAAGGGACCGGGGAAATCCGGTTCCGTGAGGGATGTCGGGCGTGGGCGCCGTTACGTTATCCACGTCGCGCACGGCGGCCACCAGGTCCGTTCGGCGGAATCGCTGGTGCGACGAATGGCCGCACCGTCGCAGTGTCGTCCCGGATACGGCAGCCTGTCGTCGATGGACGGTTGCCGGGAGGGGAACAACGGTGGGTGAGCGCACGGTCCGACTCGCATACGGCCACAGCGGCTTGGAGGTGGACCTACCGGCCGGCCGGACGACGGTCGTCGAGCCACGGCACCTGACGGTGACGACGCCACCGGAGCAGCTCGTCCGCGACGCGCTGCGCAACCCGGTCGCAGGGCCGCCGCTGCGGGAGGTCGTCCGGCCGGGGCAGCGCGTCGCGATCTCGATCTGCGACGGCACCCGCCCGCAGCCGCGCGAGCTGATGCTCACCGAGATCTTCGCCGAGCTCGACGGGATCGTCGCACCCGACGACGTGACGATCATGGTGGCCACCGGCACCCACCGCGGCAACACCGACGACGAGCTGCTCGCCATGCTGGGCAAGGAGATCCTCGGGACCTACCGGGTCGTCAACCACGACGCGCGCGACGAGTCCACCCTGGTGTGGCGCGGTCGCCACGGCGCCGACGTGCCCGTCTGGCTCGCCCGCGACTGGGTGGAGGCCGACGTCCGGCTCACGACCGGTTTCGTGGAACCACACTTCTTCGCCGGCTTCAGCGGCGGTCCGAAGCTCGTCGCGCCGGGGCTCGCGGCGCTGGAGACCGTCCTGACGCTGCACGACGCCCGGCGGATCGGGGACCCGAAGGCGATCTGGGGGATCTGTGAGGGCAACCCCGTCCACGACGACGTCCGCGCCATCGCCGCGGCGACCGGCGTCGACTTCGCCTGCGACGTCATCCTCGACCGCGACCAGCGCGTCGTCGCCGCGTTCGGCGGGGAGGTGCTCGCGATGCACGCCGTCGCGCGGGAGGAGGCGCGCCGCGTCGCCATGGTCCCGGTCGACGGGCTGTTCGACGTCGTCGTCACCACCAACGCCGGGCACCCCCTCGACCAGAACCTCTACCAGGCGGTCAAGGGCATGTCGGCGGCCGCGACCGTCGTGCGCCCCGGCGGGCGGATCGTCTGCGCCGCGGAGTGCCGCGACGGTTTCCCCGACCACGGCTCGTTCCGCGAGGTGCTGGCCTCCGCCGACTCCCCGCGCGCGCTGCTGGAGTCGATCGCCGCCCGCGAGCGGACCGTCCCGGACCAGTGGCAGGTGCAGGTGCTGGCCCGCGTCCTCGACCGGGCGCAGGTGGCGGTCCGCACCGACTTCCTCGACGCCGACGACCTGCGCTCGGCGCACCTGCTGCCGTGCGAGGACGTCCGCGCCACCGTCGACGAGGCCCTCGCCACCGCGGGTCCCGACGCGCGCGTGTGCGTGCTCCCGGAGGGCCCGCTGACCCTGCCCTACGTCGCCGCCTGAGGCGACCGGCACGCCTCCGCCAGCCACGCACGGTCAGCGCATCGCGCGTGCGGCCATGATGCTGCTCAGCCGCGTCATCCCCGCGGGGGAGAGGCGGGTCAACCGCCACATCAGGCCCGCGTACCGGGGCACGGCCACGAGCGCCTTGTTGCGGTCGACGGCGCGCAGCACGTCGGCGGCCAGCGTGTCGGCGTCGTAGAGCTTCCCGCCGCTCATCTTCGTGATCATCCTGCGGGTGTCGACAGTGTCGTCGGACGGGATGCGCGGCAGATCGGACGGCGGGCCCTTGTCGAGCAACGGGGTGTCCACTCCCGCCGGGCACACGACCGTGACGCGTACGCCGTACCGGGCGGCCTCGGCGCGCAGGCTCAGCGACAGCCCGACGACCCCCCACTTCGTCGTCGCGTAGGAGGTCAGCCCCGGGCACGGGACGAGCCCGGCCATCGACGCCGTGTTGACGATGTGCCCGCGCCGCTGCTCGACCATGACGGGATAGGCCGCGTGCACCCCGTGCACGACGCCCCGCAGGTTGACGTCGACGACGCGGTCCCAGTGGGCGGACGTCAGCTCCTCGACGGGGCCGCCGATGCCGAGCCCGGCGTTGTTGACCATGATGTCGAGCCCGCCGCGGGCGTCGACGGTGTCGGCGACCAGCTTCTCGACGGCCGACCCGTCGCGGACGTCGAGCTCGGTGGCCACGGCGGTCCCGGGACCGCGGGCGGACATGGCGTCCGCGGCCGACGTCGCCCCCTCGATGTCGACGTCGGCCAGCACGACGGTGTCGCCGCGGGTGACGAGTGCCGCGCCGAGGCCCCTCCCGATCCCCGACGCGCCGCCCGTCACGATCGCGATCCGTGCCCTGCGCGGGTTCGTCATGCCGTCCACCCTGCCGGGCACGGCCGCGGCCTCACCAGGGCCCAAACTCCTCCGGGAGCGCGAGCCGAGGCCGCCGAGGGGCGCCCCTAGTCGGGGACGATCTCGATCCAGCCGCGCACGACCTCCGGTGTCACCGATCCCTGCAGGTCGGGGTGGTCGGACCGGACGTGGTCGAGCACCGCCGTCACGACGGGCCCCTCCTGGGCGTCGCGGGTCTGGAAACCGCACTCGCAGGTCACCTGGTTCACAGCTGCTCCGATCGTCGGACTCCGCGGCGCCGGCTCCGGCGCCCTTGCCGATCCGAAAGTATTGACACCGACCCTGCCGAAAACCTGCAATTGTGCGTCGTGGTCCGGATCCAGCTGCACGGACGCTTCGCGCTCGCGGTCGACGGCAGGTCCGTCGAGCAGGCCTTGCCCGGCCGGCGCGGCAGGCTGCTGGTCGCGCTGCTGGCCGATGCGCGGCACGGCCCGGTCGACCGCAGGACGGTCGTGGAACGGCTGTGGGCACCGGCGGCCCCGCCCGACGGCGCCTATGCGACGTTCACCGCGCTGCTGTCCAAGGTCCGGGCCCTGGCCGCGCCCGCGGAGATCCGGGGCCGGTCCGGTCTGCAGCTGGTCCTGCCGGAGGGGTCGATCGTCGACGGCGCCGTCGCCGGGGCCGCACTGCACGCCGCCGAGGCCGCGACGGCGCAGCGCGACTGGAGGCGGGCCTGGACCGAGGCGCTGAGCGCGCTGTTCGTGCTGCAGCGCACGTTCCTCGCCGACTTCGACGAGCCCTGGGTGCTGCGCCGCCGCGAGGAGCTCGCGCACGACCGGCGCCGGGCGCTGACCTGCTACGCGGAGGCGTGCCTGCAGCTCGGGCCGACCGAGCTCGCGAGCGCCGAGCGCAGCGCCCGCGCGCTGGTCGACGAGGACCCGCTCTCCGAGACCGGGTACCGGTTGCTGATGCGCGCGCTCGACCGTCGCGGCGACCGCGGTGCCGCGCTGGAGGTCTACGAGCGGCTCACCCGGGTGCTGCGCGACGACCTCGGCGCCGTCCCGGGGCCGGTGAGCCGGGCGCTGCACGCGGAGCTGCTCGGGGCGGCGCCGAGCGGCCGGGGATGATGGGCGGCATGCCCACCAGGCCCCCGATCCGTCAGATCCCGATCCGCGAGGAGCCCATCCGGCTCGGCCAGTTCCTCAAGCTCGCCGGCCTCGCCGAGGACGGTGTGCACGCGCGCGAGCTCGTCGAGTCCGAGGCCGTGCAGGTCAACGGCCGGCTCGAGACCCGCCGCGGCGCCCAGCTGCGGGCCGGGGACGTCGTCGCGGTGGGCGACGAGCGGGCCCGCCCGGTCCTGGACTGAGGCGCCGCCCGGGGCCCGGCGCCCGTCACCACCCCAGCGCGGCGTCGATCCGTTGCTCGACGATGGGCGCCATCGACGCGGTGAACGTGGCGGTGAGGTGGTTGTCGTCCATGTAGACCAGCACGTTGCCGATCTCGGCCGGGCACTGCCCGTCGGGCGTGCACAGCAGGTCGCTGAAGTCGAGGAAACGCACGTTGGGCGGGACGTTCGGGGCCGCGACGTACGACGGCACCGCGGGGTACCAGGCGTCGCGCTCGGCACCGCACTCCGGCGCGCCGCGGCCCTTCTCCTGCACGCAGTCGGGCGGGCGGAAGTCGAAGCGCGGGTTGTCGCGCACCGCCAGGACCGGGATCCCCGCGTCGGACAGCCGCGTCCAGGCCTCCACGAATCCCGCCGGCGTCTGCTCGGTCCGGCCCGCCCGGACGTCGCGGCTGGCCAGGGTGAACACGGCGTCCGGACGCATGTCGAGGATCGCCTGGATCGCGGCGCCGTTGCGGTCGAGGCACTCGGTGTTCCCGGGCTCGGTGTCCGACGTGGTCGAGAACGGGCAGGCGCCGCGCAGCATGGAGACGATCTCCCAGTTGTGCCGCTGGGCTATCGGCTGCAGGGCGCCGAGGTACTGCTGCGCGTGCGAGTCGCCGACGACGACGACCCGCCGCGCCGGCTCGCCGCCGGTGGCGAGCGTGCACGTCTCGAGCGGCGGGTGGGCGGCGTCGGGGCCGCAGGTCCAGCCGTCGTCCTGGCGGGCCCAGTCGTCGGCGATGGAGACCATGGGCGGAAGCGGCTCGATGCTGCCGGAGTCCACATGGGCGTAGCCCGCGACGGTGGCCATCGCGCCGGGGTGCTGGGGGTCACCGATCGCGGCCCCGTGGTCGGCCCGTACCAGCGCGACCGCCTGCCACACCCCCGCCGACGCGAGCACGAGGACCAGCGCCACCATGCCGAGCCGGTACTGCCGAAGGGGTGACCGGCTGCGTCGTCGCATGGGTTCCTCGACGAGATGATGGGTCAGTACCGCCAGCACGAGCGACAGCAGGATCACGAACATGCCGCCCTCGAGCCCGGCGGTGGCGCTGTCGGTGAGGACGAGGACGTACAGCAGCACGGGCCAGTGCCACAGGTACAGCGAGTAGCTGATGTCGCCCAGGTAGCGCAGCGGACGCGTGGACAGAAACCGGTCGGCGCCGCGGGGGTGCCCGGTCGCGCCCGCCAGCAGGACGAATGCGGCCGCGCCCGTCGGCCAGAGTGCCGCGTACCCGGGGAAGACGCTCCCGACCTGCAGCACCGCGCCGCACGCGACGAGTCCGAGGACCCCGGTCCAGCCGAGCAGCACCCGCAGCTTCTGCGGCAGGTCGACGCGGTCGATCCACAGCGCGAGCAGCCCGCCCAGTGCGAACTCCCACACCCGCGTCAGCGAGTGGAAGTAGGCGAGCGGCTGGTCGCTGATCGTCAGGAAGACGGAGTAGGACAGCGACGCCACGAGCACCGCGGCGAGCACCCGGGTGAGGGTGCGGTCCAGGCGCGCGCGTCCCGCGACGAGCACGACCGCGCCGACCAGCAGCGGCCACACGATGTAGAACTGCACCTGGATCGACAGCGACCAGAAGTGCTGCACGACGCTGGCGGTCTGGTGCTGGGCCGAGTAGTCGACCGAGTCCGCGGCCAGCCGCCAGTTCTCCAGGAAGAACGCCGAGGCGGCGACCTCCCGGATCGTCTGCAGCCAGCGGGCCTCCGGGAGGACGACGAGCCCCGCGACGACCGTCGCGACCAGGACGACCGCCGCCGCCGGCAGCAGCCGCGCGATCTGCCGCCCCCAGGTGCGGGTGAACCCGATGGGCCCGCGGGCGGCCGTGCGGTGCAGCTGCCCGGTGATCAGGAATCCCGAGACCAGGAAGAACACGTCGACGCCGCCGGAGATCCGGTCGAACCACACGTGGTAGACGACGACGAGCGCGACGGCGAGGGCGCGCAGGCCCTGCAGCTCCGGCCGGTAGCGGCGGGTGCTCGCGGTCCCGGTCTCGACGACGGGGGGAGCGGGCAGCGCGGACATCGTGGGGAATTCTCGCATCCCGGAGATCACGGGCGGCGACGGAGGTGTCACCGGGACGTTACGGGCACGTCGTCGGCCGGCCACCGCGGCCGTGCGGGGACGGCCGGGACGTCCGGCGGCGGCGCGGCCCGTAGCCGTCAGTAGCCGATGTACTGGCCGAGGTGGTTGCTGCGGCCGCCGGACACCAGCGTGTCGACGCCGTAGGTCGCGATCATGTAGCGGACACCCGCGGTGATGTTCGCGACCGGGTCGGTGATCGGCCGGTTGGCCAGGCTCGGCGCGACGAACTTGCGGAAGGTCGACGGGATCGTCTGCATGAGGCCCTGGGAGGGTGTTCCGCGGGCGGCGTTGGCGTCCCAGTTGTTGATCGCGCGGGGGTTGCCGCCGGACTCGGCCATGATGATCTTCTTGATGCCCGGCGCGTAGGACTGCGGCATGTCCATGATGCGCAGCGCCTCGGCGATCCAGCCGTCGAGCCCGCCCTGGGCGACGATCTGGTCGATCCGCGCGTTCTCGGCCGCCTCCTGTGCGGCCTGCGCGTGCAGCGCGGCGAGCTGGTCGGCGAGCTTGCCGCCCTTGTCGAGCGCGGCGATGTCGGGGTCGGTCGAGTCGGCCGGCGTCTGCGTGTCCGCGGCGTTGACGACGAACGAGACCGGGGACAGCGTGCCCAGTGTCGACGACGACCTGTGGGCGGGAGCGGGGTCGACCGGGAGTGCGACGGCGTTGGCGGCCAGCGACGTCGGGATCTCGGCGGCGTCGGCGATGCTCGGGGCGCCGGTGGTGCTGGGCATGACGAGAGCGAAGGCGCCGGTCGTGACCACGCCCACGGCCGCGCCGAGGGCGGCGGTGGTGTGCGCAGCGTTGCGCCGGGCCTGCTCGGTGACGAGCGGCCTACGGGCAGTCTGGTGCCGTGACGTGGCTCGGTTCGGGGCCGAATCCACTGGCACACGCCTGCCGCCTGGGGAGCGGTGGCTTGCCAAGACCTGTCCTTCCGCGATCAGCCGTCACTCGCGGACATCCGGTTCGGGGCCCGGGAGCCGGTGGGGAGTCCGGCTCGGTTGTCGCTCGTGATCGGATCGTGACTGCGGCCAGGAGATTACGGAAGGTGAACGGCTGGAGACAAGCAGATCCGGTGCCTGTCGGCGCTCACCGCCCGCCGCTCGACGGTCGGCGCTGCGGCGGCCGGTCGCGCCGACCCGGCGACGAGCGGTCACCGGACACGGTCGGCGGTCGTTCCCGCAGCAACGACCCGGTCCCGGATGATCACCGCGGAAGCCGTTCGGCGCCGGCGGTCCGGTGCGGCCGGTCGCGTCCCGGTCGTCCCCGGCTGCGCGACACGTCCCGGGAGCCGTCCTGCCGGCCGGCTCACCGTCCGTGGCGGGGCAGGAGCAGGCAGCTGTCGCCGAACTCGTGCCACAGGTAGCCCTCGGCGAGCGCCGCCCCGTACGCCGCGGCCACGAGCTCCCGACCCGCGACGGCCTCGAGCAGCAGCAGGTGCGAGGCCTGCGGCTCGTGCCAGCCGGTGACGAGCCCTGTCGTCACCCGCGCCGGCCGGTGCGGGCCCAGCACGAGGTCGGTCCAGCCGCTGCCGGCGCGGACGGTGCCGTCCTCGTCCGCGACGGTCTCGAGGGCCCGGGTGACGGTCGTGCCGACGGCGACCACGCGGCCGCCCACGGCGCGGGTCCGGTTGACGGCGTCGGCGGTGCGGGCGGGTACCCGGAACCGCTCGGGCAGCGGTGGCTCGCCCACCTCCGGTGACGAGACGCCCGTGTGCAGGACGAGCTCCGCCACTCCGACGCCGCGTGCCGCGAGCCGGTCCAGCACGGCGCGGGTGAACGGCCGTCCGGCGCTGGGCATCTCGGCACTCGCGAACCCGCGTACGGGCCTGGCGAGCACGGTGCGGAACGCCTCGATCGGCGGAACCGTCCCCAGGTACGGGTAGGTGATCGGCCTGCCGTGCAGCTCCAGCCAGTCCGCGAGTCCGCGTCCCGGCGTCCCGGTTTCCACGATCGCGCGCCAGAGCCTGCTCGTCGTCGCACCCAAATCGGGGTGCGCGGCGACCAGCACGGCGTGCGCCCCGGCGGGCAGCGTCACGACCTCGCCGGGCCGGCCGTCGTGGACGCGTTCCCGGCCCGGTGTGCGCAGCTCGACGACCCAGCGGTCGGGCGCCCCCGGTGCCGGCCCGCTGACGTGCAGGACGACGGGGCGGCCGTCGCCGCGGGTGCCCGCGACCGCCGCGGGCACCGTTGTCGAGGTGTTGACGACGACGAGGTCGCCCGGCGCGAGGGACGCGGCGAGGTCGCGGAACCGGCGGTGCCGGACCGGTCGCCCGGCCCGGGCGACGAGCAGCCGGACCCCGTCGCGCGGTACGCCCCGGGACTCGGGCGGCGCGGTGGCCGAGAGCCCGTCGGGCAGCACGAACGACACGGTCATCGTGTCGCCTCGAGCAGGTCGGCCGCCCGGTGCCGGCCGCTCGGCGGCCGCTGCCGCAGCAGCCCGAGCAGGGCCGGGACGACCGTCGCCGGTTCCGGCCGGTCGGAGATGTCCTCCCCGGGGAACGCGCGCTGGTGCATGTCGGTGCGCATGTCGCCGGGGTCGAACGCGTAGACCCGCAGCCCGGGCTCCTCCGCGCCGAGGACGGCGGCGAGCTGGTCGAGCGCGGCCTTCGTCGCGCCGTAGCCACCCCAGCCGGGATAGGCCTCGACGGCGGCGTCGGAGCTCAGCGTCACGACCGTCCCGGCCGGTCCGGTGCGCAGGAACGGCAGCAGCAGGCGGGTCAGCGCGAGCGGTGCCGCGACGTTGGTCTCCCAGAGATCGGCGAACGCGTGCGGCGCCAGCTCGGCCAGCCGCGGCAACGGGCTGGGGCCGAGCGTCCCGGCGTTGTGCACGAGCAGGTCGAGGCCACCCGCCCGGCGGACGGCGACGTGGAGCGCCCCGCGGTGTGCCGCGTCGGTGAGGTCGCCGGGGACGGCGACGACGGTGCCGGGCCCGGGGAGGTCCGCGGTGGCGGCGGCGAGCGCCGCGGCGTCGCGGCCGTCGACGACGACGGTGTCGCCGCGCGCCACGAGGGCCGCGGTGAGGGCGAGACCGAAGCCGCGCGCGGCCCCGGTGACGAGCGCTGTGGTTGTCATCCCCCTACGATGGAAGTTGAAGTCAGCTTGAGGTCAAGGGGCCGGGGGGATCGATGGACAGCCACGACCTGCTCACGATCGGCGAGGTCGTCGAACGCAGCGGGTTCCCGCACTCCGCGCTGCGCTTCTACGAGCGCGAGGGGCTGGTCAGCGCCTCGCGCACATCGGGAGGGCAGCGGCGCTACGAGCGCGGCGTGCTGCGCCGGCTCGCGTTCATCCGTGCGGCGCGCGCGGTCGGGGTCGGGCTCGACGAGGTCCGCGACGCTCTCGACCGGCTGCCCGCCGGCCGCACGCCGACCAAGGCGGACTGGACGCGGCTCTCGCGGTCGTGGCGCGGCCGGCTCGACGAGCAGATCGAGGCGCTCGTCGCGCTGCGCGACGGGCTCGACTCCTGCATCGGCTGCGGCTGCCTGTCGCTCGCCCGCTGCCGGCTGTGGAACCCCGGGGACAGGGTCGCCGTCCAGGGCGACGGCGCGCAGCTGCTGCCGCCCGCGCTGCGTCGCCCCGCGGCTCGCGAGGTGTGACCGTCGTCGCCACCCCGGGACGCCTCGGTTTCCTACGATCACCACGGCGCGATCAGCGGCGACGAGGCCCCGACGAGGAGCGACGATGATCTACGAGATCCGCGAGTACACGACCGTCCCGGGGCGGATGCCCGCGCTGGTCCGACGGTTCAACGACCACACCAAGCGGATCTTCGCCAAGCACGGCATGGACTGCGTCTTCCTGTCGCTCACCGCGCTGGGCGACAACTCCAACAACGAGCTGGTCTACGTCATGCGGTTCGACTCGCTGGCCGACATGGACGCCAAGTGGAGCGCGTTCCTCACCGACCCCGAGTGGGTCGCGGCGAAGGCGGCCAGCGAGGAGGACGGCCAGATCGTCGCGAAGCTGCACCGTCGCGTCCTGAACCCGGCGCCGTTCGCGGACTGACATCGAGCGGACCCGCGGGGAGGTGCCGGCAGGCCCCCGTTTCGGGATGCTGGCACCCCTGACCCTGCAGGGCCGGCGGCGAACACTGCCGGGTATGCACAGGACGGGGAACCGGGGACTGCTCCCGCTCGTGGCGACGGCCGCCGCGGCACTGGTCGCGTTCTCGGCGTGCTCGACGACCGTCACGGGCGCACCGGCGCCGACCGCCTCGTCGAGCACGTCCTCGGGCACCTGGACCGACGCGCACGAGACGGCGCCGCTGGGTGTGCCGGCCGGTGCCGCCACCGCGACGGCGCCCCCCGCGGCCAGCGGCATCCCGGGTGCCCGCAACCTGGCCGTGGCCGCCGACGGCCTGCGGCCCTTCCTACTCACCGACGCCGACCTCGGCCCCGGGTTCGTCTCGGCCGCCGAGCCCCGGCCCGACCCGTCGGCGCCCGCGGTGTGCGGTGGGCCCGGCGTCGTCGCGCAGTTCCCGGACGCGGTGCGCGTGGGCGTCGCGTTCGAGCGACCCGGCGGGGCGGTCCGCGTCCAGGAGGCCGTGTCGGTCTACGCGGACCGCGCGACCGCCCAGGCCGCTTTCGACGCCGGCGTCCGCGGGCTCGACTGCGGCCAGGGCACGCTCGGCGGCCGGTCGGTCGTCGTCACGCCGGCGGAGGACCTGAAGGCCGACGTCGGCGGCGGCGAGGCCACGGGCTGGCGGATCGGCGCCGAGGGCAGCGACATCCTGGTCATCTCCGTGCACAGCGACGAGGTCGTCATGGTGTTCACGTTCGTCACGCCGGAAGGGGCGCCGGTGGGGCCGCCGGACCCGCTGGTGGTGACGCGGGGCGCAGTCCAGAAGCTGGTCGGCTGAGCCGGGTTACCGTGCGGGGGTGACGGCAGTCGACCGCTGGCTGGAGCTCGAGGGACTCGACAATGTGCGCGACGTCGGCGGGCTGCCCGTCGTCGGCGGCGGCACGACGCGCTCCGGGGTGCTGCTGCGCAGCGCGTCCCTGCACTACGTGACCCCGGCCGACGTGCGCCATCTCGTCGAGACGTTCGGGCTCTCGCTCGTGCTCGACCTGCGGACCACCCGCGAGATCGACCGCGACGGCCCGACGGCCGTCGCCACGGCGGGGGTGGAGACCGTCGCGCTGAGCTTCATCCCCGAGGAGGGCCGGGCCCTGCCCGAGACCGGCGACGACACCGACCCGTTGCTGCGCAACTACCTCGGCTATCTGGCCGACCGCCCGGACAACGTCGTGGAGGCCGTGCGGCGGCTCGCGGCGCCGCAGGCCGGTCCGGCGCTCGTGCACTGCGCGGCCGGCAAGGACCGCACGGGCGTCCTCGTCGCGCTCGTGCTCGACACGGTCGGCGTCGAGCACGAGGCGATCGTCGACGACTACGCCCTCTCGGCCACCCGCGTCGAGGCGCTGTTCCGGCGCTGGACGACGATCGAGGGCGGCGAGATGCCCGCGGACCTGACGCCGCACCTGCCGCGCGCGGAGGTGATGGCGGCCGTCCTGGAGACCCTCGCCCGCGAGCACGGCGGCGCCGCGGGCTGGCTGCGCGCGAACGGTCTGGACGACGACGCGATCGCGCGGCTCCGGGAGCGCCTCACGGCCTCGTGAGTGCACAGGGTCAGGGAAGCTCCTCGATCCGGACGCCCTCGTCCATCTTGCGGAGCGCGGCCGGCTCGCCCGTGACGGCGGGCCAGCCCCGGCGCCGGGACGCGGCGACGACCTGGCCGGTGACGAGATCGTCCTGCCCCGAGGCGGCCATGAGCAGGCCGGACTCCTGGGCCATGGCGGGGCTGAGCTCGTCGATCACGGTGTTGGGCAGGCCGAGCAGGACCTGCAGCGCCGCATGATGTTCGGGGCCGACCAGCGACCAGGCCCGACCGAGCGCGGCGCTGGGGATGGCCAGCACGATGTTCGCCTCGACGGCCGCCCAGACCAGTGCCCGCACGTACACCGGGCGACCGGTGGCGAACGCCGCCAGCGCCGACGCGTCGAGAATCCTTCCGCCGATCACCGCGTGTCAGCCGACGGTCGCCGGCGGCGGGACGAGGCGCAGCGACCGCCGCGCCGCGTCGAGCTCGTCGGGCGGCGGGGGCCCGCCGTAGAGGTCGGCCAGCGTCGCCAGCGACCGGTCGCGCGACTGTCGCGCCGCCACCGCCTCCGCGACATACGCCGACAGGCTGGCCGAGTGACCGAGGCGGACCGCGTCCCGTGCCACGGCCACCAGCTCCGCCGGCAGCGTCACCGTCACCCGTTCACTGCGCATACTCGCAGGCTACCGGGTGCATACCCGATCCGGCGCGGATCGCCCGGGGGGAGAAAGTTACTCGCGAGTATGCCAAGCTGGCGGCGAGCCCGGACGGACCGCGCGAGGAGGCCGCATGGACCTGACGTACACGGCGGCGGAGGAGGACTTCCGCCGCGAGCTGCGGGCCTGGCTCGCGGCCCACATCCCCGACGAGTGGACCCGGCCCGGTTTCTGGGAGTCGCTCGGCGACGACGAGAGCTTCCGGGTCCGTCGCGACTGGGAGCGCGACAAGGCGCTCGCCGGGTTCGCCGGCATCGAGTGGCCCACCGAGTTCGGCGGGCGCGGCGGCACCCCGGGCATGAAGGCGATCTACGACGAGGAGACGGTCCGCGCCCACGCGCCGCGCACCGTCAACCCGCTGGGTCTGGCGTTCCTCGCCCCGACGGTGATGGCCATCGGCACCGACGCCCAGAAGAAGGAGATCGTCGGGCCGCTGCTGCGCAACGAGGTCATCTGGTGCCAGGGCTTCTCCGAGCCCGGGGCCGGGTCCGACCTCGCCGCGCTGTCGACCAGGGGCGTCCGCGACGGCGACGACTTCGTGGTCAACGGGCAGAAGGTCTGGACCACCAACGCCGTCCACGGCGACAAGATCTTCACCCTCGTCCGCACCGAGCCGGGGTCGCAGCGCCACCGCGGGATCTCGATGCTGCTCATCGACATGCACCAGGACGGCGTCGACGCCCGCCCGCTCAAGCAGATGAGCGGGGCCAGCGAGTTCGGCGAGGTCTTCTTCGACGACGCCCGCGTCCCCGCCGCCGACGTCCTCGGCGAGATCGGCGACGGCTGGCGCACCGCGATGCTGCTGCTGTCGTTCGAGCGCGGCGCGTCCGGGATCGGGCAGTACACCGAGTTCCGACGGCAGTACGACGAGATCGTCGAGGTCGCGCGCCGGCTCGGGCGCGACACCGACCCGGTGGTCCGCGGCAGGCTCGCCAGGGTCCTCACCGAGCTGGAGTGCCTGCGGCTGCACGCCATGCACGTCCTCACCCAGGTCGAGCAGGGCCGTGACCTCGGGTTCGAGGCGTCGATGACCAAGCTGCAGTGGTCGGAGACGTTCCAGGACCTCTGGGAGGTCTACGACGACATCCTCGGCGAGGACGCGACCCTCGACGCGCTGTCGACCCCCGGGGGCGACCTCGACCTGCGACCGCTGCACGCGCAGTCGATGTGGTCGCGGTCGGTGACGATCTGGGGCGGTTCCTCGCAGGTCCAGCGCACGATCACCGCCGAGCGCGTGCTCGGCCTGCCGCGGTAGGGGGGACGATGTTCTTCGCACTCACCGACGACCAGCGCGAGTTCGGCACCGCGGTCACGACGTACCTCGCCGAGCGGTTCGACCTCGAGGCCGTGCGCGGCGTCGTCGAGGACGCCGCGGGCGACGGACACCCCGCCGCCCTGTGGAAGGCCGCGGGCGAGCAGGGCTGGCTCGCCGTCACCGTCCCCGAGGAGCACGACGGCCTCGGGCTCGGCCTCGTCGAGGCCCAGGTCATCGCACGGGCACTGGGCGCGGGCGTCGCACCCGGGCCGTGGCGCGGGACCGTCCTCGCGGCCGAGGCGATCCGGCTCGCGGGGTCGCCCGAGCAGCAGGCGGCGTGGCTGCCGAGGCTCGCGTCGGGCGCGGCCGTGGGCGCCTTCTCGCTGCGCGCCGGCCGGACCGCCGTCGAGTACGCGGCGGTCGCCGACGTGATCGTCGTCCGTGACGGCGACGGGCTCGTCCTCGTCGAGCGCGGCGCGTTCACGGCCGAGCCGGTCGGCTCCTACGACGGCACCACGCGGCTCGCGACCGTCACCGTCGACGGCCCGGGGGAGGCTCTCCCCGGTGCCGGCGCCGCGACGGTCGCGGATCTCACCGCCCGGGCGACCGTCCTCGTCGCGTCCGATCTGGCCGGTGTCGCCCGCGAGGCGATCACCCGGACCGTCGCCTACGACCGCGAGCGCGAGCAGTTCGGCGTGCCCGTCGGCTCGTTCCAGGCGATCAAGCACGCGCTGGCCGACCTGCACGTCGGCGTGACGATGGCCGAGCACGCCGTGCTCTACGCCGCGCACACCGTCGACACCGGTGCCGAGGGGGCCGATCTCGCGGTGGCCGTGGCCAAGGCGAAGGCGTCCGACGCCGCGCTGGCCGCGACCGCGGCGATGATCCAGTACCACGGCGGCATCGGCTACACCTGGGAGCACGAGGCGCACCTGTTCTACAAGCGGGCCAAGCGGCTCGCCGGCCAGTTCGGCGACGCCGACGCCCAGCGCGCGCGGATCGCGGAGCTGACCATCGGCTGAACCGTCGCGAGAGGGACCTGCGCCGGGCCGGGGTCCGTCCGCTGTGGATGCGGACCTCGGCCCGGCGTGGGACCGTAGGGACATGCCGGGGCCCACGACTGTGAACGCGACCGCCGCCGCGCTGCTCGGACTTCTGCACAGCGGGCCGATGACCGGCGGTCAGCTCGTCGCGGCCGCCGCGGACCGGTTCGGCGCCTTCTTCTCGGTGACGCGCAGCCAGGTCTACCGGGAGCTGCCCGCCCTCACCGAGGCCGGCCTGCTCAAGCCGGGCAAGCAGGGCCCGCGTGCCTCGCAGCAGTACGTCATCACGCAGCCGGGCCGGCGCGCGTTCAAGACCTGGCTGATGGCGGGCGGCGGCGCCGACTCGCTGCGCAGCCCGCTCGTCCTGCGGCTGCTGCACTCGCGGTCGCTGACGGTCCGCCAGCGCACCGAGCTCGTGCGGACCGCACGGGTCGCCTACGCCGTCCGGCTCGACGGCGCCCGGTCCGCGGCGCGCACCGAGACCGACCCCTACGAGAAGGCCGTCGCCGACTTCGCCGTCGCCCACATCCGGGCCATGGTCAAGCTGCTGGACGCGATCCCGACCGAGTAGCGGGCGGCGCGTACCGCGTACCCTCGTCTGTCGTGAACCCCGACGTCGCAGCCGACCTCAAGGACCTGGCCGGAACCCTCGAGAACATCGAGGCGGTCGTCGACCTGCCCGCGCTGCGCGTCGAGATCGCCGACCTCGAGGAGCAGGCGGGTCAGCCCGATCTCTGGAACGACACGGAGACCGCGCAGAAGGTCACCAGCCGCCTCGCCCACGCCAACGGCGAGCTGCGCCGCGTCGAGGACCTGCGCCGCCGGCTCGACGACCTGCCGGTGCTCTACGAGCTGGCCGAGGACGAGGGCGACGAGTCCGCGATCGCCGACGCCGACCGCGACCGCGTCGCGCTGCGCGCGGAGATCGAGTCCCTCGAGGTGCGGACGCTGCTGTCGGGGGAGTACGACGAGCGTGAGGCGCTGGTGACGATCCGTTCCGAGGCGGGTGGCGTCGACGCCGCCGACTTCGCCGAGATGCTCATGCGCATGTACCTGCGCTGGGCCGAGCGGCACGGCTACGGCGTCGACGTCTACGACACCTCCTACGCGGAGGAGGCCGGCATCAAGTCGGCGACGTTCCAGGTCCACGCGCCCTACGCCTACGGGACGCTCTCGGTCGAGCAGGGCACGCACCGGCTCGTGCGCATCTCGCCGTTCGACAACCAGGGCCGCCGCCAGACGTCGTTCGCCGGCGTCGAGGTCGCGCCCGTCGTCGAGTCGACCGACCACATCGACATCGACGAGAAGGACCTGCGCGTCGACGTCTACCGCTCGTCGGGGCCGGGTGGCCAGGGCGTCAACACGACCGACTCCGCGGTCCGGCTGACCCACATCCCGACGGGGATCGTCGTCTCCTGCCAGAACGAGCGCAGCCAGATCCAGAACAAGGCGACGGCGATGGTCGTCCTGCAGGCCAAGCTGCTCGAGCGCAAGCGCCAGGAGGAGCGGGCCCTCATGGACTCGCTCAAGGACACGGGCTCGTCGTGGGGCAACCAGATGCGCTCCTACGTCCTGCACCCGTACCAGATGGTCAAGGACCTGCGGACCGACTTCGAGGTCGGCAACCCGGGCGCGGTGCTCGACGGCGACATCGACGGCTTCATCGAGGCCGGTATCCGGTGGCGGCGCCAGCAGCAGGCCGAGACGAACTGACCGTGAGCGGCGATTGTCGCCATGGCGACCGTCGCCACGCACGAGGGCTCCTCGCTGCCGCTCACTCTCGGTGACGGCCGGGGCGGGATCCGCGAGCGGTCGCCACGCCGCGCCGAGGGGGCGGGTCGAACGCGGGTTGCGGGGGCCGCGCCCGGTACCGTCCCGACCGTGATCCGCCTGGAACGCGTCACCAAGATGTACAAGACGTCGACGCGCCCCGCGCTGGACCGCGTCTCGGTGTCGGTCGACAAGGGCGAGTTCGTCTTCCTGATCGGGCCGTCCGGCTCGGGGAAGTCGACGTTCCTGCGGCTGCTGCTGCGCGAGGACGTCCCCACCCGGGGCCGGATCACCGTCGCCGACCTCGACGTCGCCAAGCTCCCGCGCAGGCGCGTGCCGCGGCTGCGCCAGCGCATCGGCGTCGTGTTCCAGGACTTCCGCCTGCTGCCCAACCGGACCGTCGGCGGCAACGTCGCGTTCGCGCTCGAGGTCATCGGCAAGCCGCAGGCCACGATCGCCCGCGTCGTCCCCGAGGTGCTCGAGCTGGTCGGGCTCGAGGGCAAGGCCGACCGGATGCCCCACGAGCTGTCCGGCGGCGAGCAGCAGCGCGTCGCGATCGCCAGGGCGTTCGTCAACCGGCCGCTGGTCCTGCTCGCCGACGAGCCGACCGGCAACCTCGACCCCGACACCAGCCAGGACATCATGCTGCTGCTGGAGCGGATCAACCGGACGGGCACGACCGTCGTCATGGCCACCCACGACCACTCGATCGTCGACTCCATGCGCCGTCGCGTCGTCGAGCTCGACCTCGGCCAGGTCGTGCGCGACGAGTCGCGCGGCGTGTACGGGGTCGGCCGCTAGATGCGCTCCGTCGACGTACCTGTTCCCGCGGAGGCGGCGTGAGATCCGACTTCGTCCGCCGGGAGGTCGCCACCGGCCTGCGGCGCAACGTCACGATGACCGTCGCGATGGTGCTGACCACCGCGATCTCGCTGGCCCTGCTGGGCACCGGCATGCTGGCGGTACGCACGATCGACTCCACGGAGTCGCTCTACGCCGACCGCCTCGAGATCCAGGTCGCGCTCACCCAGGACGTCTCGGCCGCCGACCAGGACTGCAGCCAGCCGATCTGCTCGGGCCTGAAGAAGACGCTGGAGAACTCGCCGCTCGTCGAGTCGGTGACGTTCGAGAGCCAGCAGGAGGCCTACACCCGCTTCCAGCAGCTGTTCGCCGGCCAGTCGATCGCCGACGTTGCCCGCCCGCAGTCGCTGCCCGCCACGCTGCGCGTCAAGCTCGCCGACCAGCAGACCGGCGCGGACGCCGTCCGGCAGGCCATGAACGGCCAGGTCGGGGTCCGGACGATCATCGACCAGCGCGACGTCGTGGGGAAGCTGTTCGACTTCCTCGGCGGCGTCCGCAACGTGACGTTCGCGCTCGCGCTCGTGCAGGCCGTCGCCGCGCTGCTGCTGATCTCCAACACCGTGCAGGTGTCGGCGTACACCCGCCGGGTCGAGGTCGGGGTCATGCGCCTCGTCGGCGCGACCCGCTGGTACACCCAGCTGCCGTTCCTCATCGAGGCGGTCCTCACCGGCGTGGTCGGCGCCGTCCTGGCGGGGGTGGGGCTCGTCGTCGCCAAGTTCGCGTTCATCGACGACCTGCTGGCCGGCATCGCGCAGAACGGCGTCATCCCGCCGATCACGATCTACGACGTGCTGGAGACCTCGATCTGGCTGCTGCCGATCGGTGCCGCGATCGCGGGCGTCACCGGGTACGTGACGCTGCGGCTGTACGTCAAGGTCTGAAACCGGTTCCGCCGCCGCGTAGGCTGGTCGGGTGAAGGAGAAAGGCCGCAAGGTGATCGCGCAGAACCGCCGCGCGCGTCACGACTACAGCATCCTCGACACCTACGAGGCGGGTGTCGCGTTGATGGGCACCGAGGTCAAGAGCCTGCGGCTGGGCCGTGCCTCGCTGGCCGACGCCTTCGCGACGATCGACGACGGCGAGGTCTGGCTCCGCGGGCTGCACATCCCCGAGTACACCCACGGCAGCTGGACCAACCACGAGCCGCGCCGCACCCGCAAGCTGCTGCTGCACAGGGCCGAGATCGAGCGGCTCGTCGGCAAGACCCGCGAGGGCGGGCTCACGTTGGTGCCGCTGTCGCTGTACTTCAACGAGGGCAAGGTCAAGTGCGAGGTCGCGCTGGCCAAGGGCAAGAAGTCCTACGACAAGCGGCAGGATCTCGCCAAGCGCGACGCCGAACGCGAGGTCCGCCGCGAGTTCGGGCGCGCCGCGAAGGGGCGCGCGCGGGAGATGCGGTGACGGTTCCCGCGCCGCCGGCCGACGACGCGGACGTCACACGGTTCGTCGCCGACCTGGGCCTGCCCGGCCTCGTGGACGCGCACACCCACTTCCTGCCCGAGCGCGTCATGACCAAGGTGTGGGCGCACTTCGCGCGCGGCGAGGAGTACTACGGCAGGCCGTGGCCGATCCACTACCAGCTGCCCGAGGACGAGCGGCTCGCGATCCTGCGCGGCCTGGGCGTACGGCGGTTCGCGCCCCTGGTCTACCCGCACAAGCCCGACATGGCCGCATGGCTGACGAAGTGGGCACTCGACTTCGCCGCCACCACGCCCGGCGCCGTCCCGACGGCGACGATGTACCCGGAGCCCGACGTCGTCGACTATCTGGGTGCGGCGGTCGAGGCCGGGGCGCGGCTGGTCAAGGTGCACGTGCAGGTCGGCGCGTACGACCCGCGGGACCCGCTGCTCGCACCGGCGTGGGGGCTGCTGGCCGAGGCAGGCGTCCCGGCGATGGTGCACTGCGGGCACGGGCCCGTCCCCGGCGACCACACGGGTCTCGACGTGTTCGCCGAGGTGCTGGCCGCGCACCCGCGGCTGCGGGTGGTGCTGGCGCACGCGGGGATGCCCGAGTTCGGCGCGGCGCTCGACCTCGTCGACCGCTTCGCCGGGGTGCACCTCGACACGACCGTCGTGGGTGTCCCGTTCACCGCGGAGATCGCCCCGCTGCCCGACGACTGGCCGGCCCGGCTCGCGGGCGTCGCCGACCGCGTCGTGCTGGGGACCGACTTCCCCAACATCCCGTACGCCTACCACGTGCAGCTCGCCGCGATCGCCGGCTGGGCCGCGGCCGACGACCGCCTCGGCGTCCCGTTCCTGCGGTCCGTCCTGCACGACGCGCCGGCGGCGCTGCTCGGGGTGTGACACGTGTGAGACCGCGACGCCCGGGGAAACGGGGATGATCCGACGCGGCCGGCGCGTTAAGATGTCGTGTCCGTCCGCGTGGGCGGGCAGCAAGGGGGTGAACGGTTTCGACTCCGGATGTCGATCGAGGTGAAGCGTGCCGAGGAAGGCGACGATGATCTCGCAAACCACCCGTCGCAAAAAATCAAGCGCCGACAAGAGTCAGCGCGCCTACGCCCTCGCCGCCTGAGCGAGGAGCGTGGCTGTCGGACCGGGGGCTCCCTCGCCCCGGACCCCGGCATCATTCAGAGGGATTACCGTGCGGGCCGGTCGCGGGCGCGCACGGGACATCTCACAGCGACTGGGATCGTCACTTCGGCTTGTTCGCGTGACCGAAGGATCCGAGTAGAGGCGTAGCGAACTGCGCACGGAGAAGCCCTCGTGAAGCAACGGAGGACCCGGGTTCGATTCCCGGCACCTCCACACCCCACCCACCGGGGCCGCACCGCTCGCCGAGCGGAGCGGCCCCGGTGTCGTTTCTCCGGGTGTCGTTTGTCCTGGTGTTGTCTCCCCTGGTGCCCTGCCCGCGGACGCCGGTCGGCACCGACGGCGGGGCCGATCCGGACGTCCCCGTCGTACCGGGTGGCCGCGACGTCGATTAGCCTTGCTCACGAAGTGGACGAGAGGGATCAGGTGCGCATGCGGGGCAGGTCCGGTGGCGGGGCGGCGACGACGGCCCGCCTGCCGTCGGAGATCCGGGTCCTCGTCGCGGCGGCCTTCGTGATCGCGATCGGCTTCGGTCTCGTCGCGCCCGCCCTGCCGGCCTTCGCCCGCAGCTTCGACGTCGGCGTCACGGCCGTCTCCCTGGTCATCAGCCTGTTCGCGGTGTTCCGGCTCGGCTTCGCGCCCGTCGCGGGCCGCCTGGTGTCGCGGTTCGGCGAGCTGCGCGTCTACGTCACGGGTCTGACGATCTCCGCGGTCTCGAGCCTGCTCTGCGCGTTCGCCGCGAACTACGCGCAGCTGCTGTTCTTCCGGGCGTTCGGCGGTATCGGCTCGACGATGTTCACCGTCTCGGCCATCTCACTCCTGGTCAGGCTGGCGCCGCCGGCCGCCCGGGGCCGGGCCTCGGGGGCGTGGGCGACGGGCTTCCTGCTCGGCAACATCGCGGGACCGCTGCTGGGTGGGCTGCTGATCGGGTTCGGCCTGCGGGTCCCGTTCCTCGTCTACGCGGCAGCAGTCGTCATCGCGCTGCTGCTCACCGGCGTGATGCTGCGCGGGCGCATCGGCGCGCCGGTCTCGTCCGACCCCGACGCGGAGCCGAGCGCCACCTTCGGCCAGGCGATGCGGCACCCCACCTACCGCGCGGCGCTCGCGTCGAACTTCGCCAACGGATGGGCCGTCTTCGGCGTGCGCGTCGCGATGGTGCCGCTGTTCGTCGTGGAGGTGCTGCGCGAGGGCGACGCCTGGGCGGGCTACGCGCTGGCTGTGTTCGCCGTCGGCAACGCCGCGACGCTGCTGCTGTCCGGACGCTGGGCCGACCGGGCCGGGCGCAAGCCGCCCGTGATCGCCGGGCTGGTGGTCTCGGCGATCGGGACGGCCGCGCTCGGCCTCGCCGGGTCGCTGCCGCTGTTCCTGGCGATCTCGCTGGTGTGCGGCGTGGGCAGTGGGCTGGTCAACCCCGCGATGACCGCGGCCGTGGCCGACGTCATCGGGGTGCGGGCCCGGGGCGGCACCGTCCTCGCGGGCTTCCAGATGGCCGGCGACCTCGGGGCGATCGCGGGCCCCCTGGTGGCGGGCGCGGTCGCCGAGCAGGTCGGCTACGGCTGGGCGTTCGGGGTCACGGGCGCGGTGTCCGTCGTCGCGTTCGCGCTGTGGGCGCGTGCGCCCGAGACCCGGCCTGCGGGCGGGTCCGCTCCTGCCGACGACGTGATCCCCGACGTCGTCGCCGCCGAGGCGGGGCCGACCGGAGCGGCCCCGCGGGGCTCCGCCGAAGCCCCGCGGGGTTCCGCCGCAGCCCTGCGAGGTTCCGATGCGGCCCCACGGCCGTCAGGTTCCCGAGGGGCCCGGCGTCGCTGACCCGTGAGTGGCGGTGGTCGCCATGGCGACCACCGCCACTCACGGGCCGTTACGCCGTCGCGGGCCGGCCGGGGCCGTCGGACAGGTCGATCGGGGCCGCCGCGGGTTCCGCGGCGTGGCGCGGCGTCGGCACGCCCTCGCCCGGCTCGGCGCCGACGAGGTCGGCCGCGACGGGCTGGTCCGCGCGCACCCCGTCGCCACCGACGCCGCGTCGCCGGACGACCAGGCCGAACACGCCCAGCACGACGGCCGCGAAGAGATAGCTCAGCGCGATCTGGCCGCCGACGTTCCACCCCACCTGTGGTGCGTGGATCAGCCCGAAGAAGCCGACCACGGCCCCGATCGCGGAGTAGGCCGCCGCGGCGAAGAAGTTCTTGTCGATGACGAAGGCCGTGATCGACCCGAGCACGAGGCCGGCGAGGATGGCGCCGCCGCCGAGCAGCACCGTCCCGTGGTAGACGAGCCCGGCGTTGGTGAGCGCCTCGTCGCCGACCTGGGCGGCCGACGTCCCCGCCGCGGACAGGGCGTTGTCCATCAACCCCGCCGCCCACGACGCGATGTTCGGGATGATCGCGATGACGACGGCCACCGCGTGCCGGCGCGGTGTCTCCTGGAACGCCTGGGCGCCGATGAGCAGGCCGATGTAGAGCAGGATCGGCACGATCGCGGGTGTCGGCAGGATGGCCCCGAGCAGCCCGAACAGCCCGAGGAAGCACATCAGCGCGATGACGACGCCCGACGCGAGCGAGTACGTCGTCCGGCCGCCCGCGGCCTTCCAGCCGGGGTGCCCGATGTAGACCGCGGGCGGGAACGGGCAGCCCAGGACGGAGCCGACGATGGCGCCGGTGCCGTCGGCGGCGAGGATCGCCCGCATGTTGTACTCGTCGCCCGCGACCGCGGCGGACTCGATGTTCGTCATGCCCTCGGTGAAGTTGTAGATGCCCAGCGGGATGGCCGTCGCGAGCAGGGGCGCGACGTCGGCGAGCCCGTCGCCGAGCCGGCCGAGGTCCGCGGTGGGCAGCGAGAGCGCGACGTCCTTCGCGGCCGTCACGACGTCGGGCGCGGACATGTACCCGCCGATCCAGCCGATCGCGGTGCCGACCAGCAGCGCCGCGAGCCCGACCGGGATGTTCCCCGGGAGCCGGAGGTCGGTGAAGAACCCGATCAGAATGATCACCATGACCGGGAGCGCGATCCACAGCGCCTCCCACATCTGCGCCGCGGGCCGCATGGAGATGAACGCGATCGACACCCCGGCCAGGGTCCCGAGCATCGCCGCCTGCGGTGTGTACCGGCGGATGAACGGCCCGACGAACGCGCCGAGCAGCACGATCACACCGATGATGAACGACCAGGCCAGCCCGGCGGCCCAGGCCGTCAGCGGATCCTTCGTCTGCAGGTAGACCGGCAGCATGATGACGAAGACGACGATGAACATGTGCGGCACCGACGGCCCGTAGGGCATCGCGCAGACGTCGGTGCGCCCCTCGCGCCGGGCCAGCCGTCGCGCGAGGTAGGTGTAGTAGACGTTGCCGATCAACAGCTGGACGCCGAGGGCCGGGAGGATCACCCCGAACACGTCCGAACCCGGGATGTTGACCACCGCGAGGCAGAGCCCGGACAGGGTCAGGACGTTGACCAGGGTGTTGAACCCGAGGCCGAAGAACGCGTTGGTGTCACCGGACACCCACCACGACAGCGTGATCGGCTGCACCGTGGGTTCGCTGGTCTCGCTCACGCGGCGGACTCCTTCACGAGGGCGTCGAACAGGGCGGTGGACGGCGCGACCCAGCCGAAGATGCCGCCCTGCGCGGCGACCATCTCCAGTGCGACGCGGTGGAACTCCGGGAAGTACGAGCCGGTGCAGTCCGACAGCACCAGGCACTCGTAGCCGCGGTCGTTGGCCTCCCGGACGGTGGTGTGCACGCAGACCTCGGTGGTCACGCCCGTGACGACGAGCGACCGGATGTTCCGGGCCTCGAGCTCCGCGCCGAACGTGGTGCCGTGGAACGACCCCTTGCCGGGTTTGTCGATCACGAGCTCGCCCGGGGCGGGCGCCAGTTCGTCGACGATGTCGTGCCCGTACTCGCCGCGGACGAGGATCCGGCCCTTCGGGCCGGGGTCGCCGATCCGCAGCGAGGGGTTGCCCCGGTTGAGCTTCGCGGGCGGGCAGTCCGACAGGTCCGGGACGTGGCCCTCCCGGGTGTGGATCACGGTCATGCCCAGCTCGCGGGCGGTCGCGAGGACCTGCTGCAGCGGCGGGATGACGCTGCGCAGCAACGACACGTCGTTGCCGAGGGTCTCGCCGAACCCGCCGGGCTCGCAGAAGTCGCGCTGCATGTCGATGACCACCAGCGCGGTGGTGGCGGGGTCGAAGGTGAACGGCGCCGGGCTCGCGTCGACCTGCACGGGGACTCTCACGTGGTGCTCCAGCTGGTCGCCTCGACGACGGCGTCGGCGGTGCCGACGGCGCCGAAGACCCCGCCCTGCATGGTCACCATGTGCAGGGCGGCGTCGTGGTTGGACGGGTCGGTGGCCCCGGTGCAGTCCGAGAGGATCAGGCACTCGTAGCCGCGGTCGTTCGCCTCGCGCATCGTCGTGTGCACGCAGACGTCGGTCGTGATCCCGGTCAGCAGGATGTGGGTGATCCCGTTGCTGCGCAGGACCAGGTCGAGCTGCGTCGCGTAGAACGCACCCTTCCCCGGCTTGTCGATCAGCACCTCTCCGGGGACCGGCGCGACCTCGGGGACGATCTCCCAGCCCGGTTCGCCGCGGACCAGGATGCGTCCGGCGGGGCCCGCGGAGCCGATCTCGGCCCCGATCTGGCGTGAGCGCCAGCGCTTGTTCGCCGGCAGGTCCGACAGGTCCGGCGCGTGGCCCTCCCGGGTGTGGATCACGAGCATCCCGGTCTCGCGGGCGTGTGCCAGCAGCCGTGCGGTCGGGCCGAGCCCCCGTCTGGTCAGGGCGATGTCGTACCCCATCCGGTCGACGTAGCCGCCCGGTCCGCAGAAGTCGACCTGCCAGTCGATGCAGATCAGCGCGGTTCTCGACGCGGGGACGGCACCGTCGTACGGCCAGGCGTAGGGGCGGGCCGCGACCGGTCCGATGGTCGCGGTGCGCGTGTCCGTGGCGACGTGTGGGCTGACTGTCATGGAACCTCCACAGGGACGAGCGCGGCGGCTGCGGCCAGCAGCCGGGTCTCGGAGAAGGCGGGGCCGACGAGGGTCACCCCGCAGGGCCGGCCGTCGGCGGTGAACCCGGCGGGCACGGCGACGGCGGCGAGGTCGAGCAGGTTCGTGAACTGCGTGTAGCGGCCGAGCACCGCGTTTCGTCCCACCGGGTCCGCGGCGATCTCGGCGCGGGTGAACGTCGTCGGGACGGTGGGCAGCAGCAGGACGTCGGCGCGCGCGAAGAGGCCGCGGCACCACGCCCTCAGCTCCTGGAGCCGGTGCCGCGCACGGAAGGTGGCGACGGCGTCGTAGCCGCTCCCGCGCTCGATCACGGCCCGGGTGACGGGCAGGACGTCGTCGCGATGGTCGGCGAGGAACCCGGTGAGCGCGGCGAGCCGTTCGGCGACCCAGGGGCCGTCGTAGAGCAGGTCGCCGGCCTCGCGCAGCGCGTCGACAGGCGTGTGCACGACCCCGGCCGCCCGCCCCGCCGCGACGGCCGCCACCTCGTCGAACCTCGCGCCCATCGCCTGGTCGAGACCGTCGGCGGGGCCGAGGTCGGCGGGCAGGGCGAGCCTCGGCGCGGCGACGGGCGGCAGTGGCACGCCGGTCCGGGACCAGGGATCGTCGGGGTCCGGGCCCGCGAGGACGGCGAGGACGGACGCGGCGTCGCCGAGGTCCGTGGTGAAGACGCTGACGCAGTCCAGCGACCGGCACGCGGGCACGACACCCGAGGTCCCGATGAGTCCTCGTGTCGGCTTGAGCCCGACGATCCCGTTGAGCGCGGCGGGGACCCGGCCGGAGCCCGCCGTGTCGGTGCCGAGCGCGACGGGCACCAGGCCCGCGGCGACGGCGACCGCGCTGCCCGAGCTCGATCCGCCGGAGATCAGGTCCCCGCCGAAGACGCTCTCGCAGCCGCCGTAGGGCGATCGTTGGCCGGTCAGCCCGGTCGCGAACTGGTCGAGGTTCGTCTTGCCGACGACGAGCGCTCCTGCGTCGCGCAGCCGTCGGACGGCCCCGGCGTCGCGATCGGGGACGCGGGCGAACGCGGGGCAGGCGGCCGTCGTGGGCAGGCCGGCGACGTCGATGTTGTCCTTGACGGCGACCGGGACGCCGAACAGGGGGAGCCCGGCGGCGCCGCGGGCGTCGAGCTCTGCGGCGCGGGCGCGCAGGGTCGACGCGCTCGCCACGCTGATCCACACCCCGTCCTCGCCGCGGGCGGCGATGCGCTTCAGCAGCGCCTCCACGGTGGTGCGCACCTGCAGCCCGCCCTCGCGATAGCCCGCGAGGAGGGCGGCGATCCCGGTCGGGACGGCGGTGGTCTCTGTCGGCACCTTGTCGATTGTCGACCGTTTGGTGTCGAGCACCGTCGTGGACGGTTACGACCGTGTGACGCCTCCGGCGGGTCGCTCAGGAGGCGCGACGACGTCAGTCGGCCTCGAGCTCGGGGGTCAGGTAGGCGCGGGCGCCGTGTGCCCCGAGGGCGTCGAGGACGGACGCGCGATCGCCGCTCGCCACCGCCTCGTACAGCCGGCGGTGCCGCTGCGCGCCCGACGACGCGGGCCGGACCTCGGCCTCGCGGCGCATGTTCGTCGCCATGTAGAGCTGCAGCTGGAGGATCACCGGCTCGTAGACGCGCAGCAGGTGCTGGTGCCCGGCGAGTCCGACCAACGCGAGATGGAACTCCCGGTGGGCCTCGGCCTGGTCGAGCGTCTCGCCCGCGGCGGTGGCCCGCTCGACCTTCTCGGTGGCGCGTTCGAGAACCGCGAGCCGCTCGGCCGGCGGCGGACCGTCACCGAGCGCGAGGTCGACCGCGAACCGTTCGAGGACGTCGCGCAGTCCGAACAGCTCGTCGATGTCGCGGGCCGACAGGCTGGCCACCCGGACGCCGCGCCGCGGCAGGTGCTCGACGAGGCCCTGCTGCCCGAGCAGCCGCAACGCCTCGCGCAGCGGGGCCCGGCTGGTGCCGAAGCGGCGGGTCAGCTGCTCCTCGACGAGCCGTTCGCCCGGGGCGAGGGAGCCGCTGAGGATCTCCGCGCGCAGTCGGACGACGGCGAGCTCGACGAGGCTCCGGGCGCCGAGCGCACCGAGGTCGGTGAGCTCGGGCTGGGCGGTCACGGCTGGCCTCCGGGGCGGTCGACGCGGGGCTGACGGGGTCCAGGGTGTCAGACGGGATGCGCCACCGCCCCGGGATCAGTTCGTCGCCACACCGATCAGCGACCCGACCAGGAACGTCGCGCCCGCCGCGATCGCGCCGAACATCAGCTGCCGGAGCCCGGCTCCCCACCACGAGCGCGCGGTGAACCGCGAGGTCAGCGCCCCTGCGACGAACAACCCGAGCGCCCCGACGGCCAGCCCCAGCCACAGGGACGACGACCCGAACAGGAACGACAGCAGCGGGATCACCCCGCCGACGGCGAAGCACAGGAACGACGACCCCGCCGCCACCCACGGCGACGGCGCCTCGTCGGGGTCGATCCCGACCTCCTGCGTGACGTGCAGCCTCAGCTCGAGCTCGGGATCCGCGTGCAGCTCGGTCGCGACGGCCTCCGCGGTGGCCTGCGACAGCCCCATCTCCCGGTAGCGCGCGACGAGCTCGGCCCGCTCGGCGTTCGGGTGCCGGCGCAGCTCCTCGCGCTCGACGGCGACCTCCGCCCGCACCGCGTCGTTCTGCGCGCTGACCGAGGCGTACTCGCCGAGCGCCATCGAGAACGCGCCCGCGACGAGCCCCGCGACGCCGGTCAGGATGATGCCCTCGCGGTCGACGCCACCGCCGCCGACGCCCGCGACCAGGGCGATGTTCGTGACGAGCCCGTCCATCGCCCCGAAGACGGCGGCGCGCAGCCAGCCGCCGGAGACGTCGGCGTGCCGGTGGTCGTGGGCGTGTTCGGCGGCCTCGTCGGCAGGCACGGACATGGCTGCACGGTACCTCGCGAGTTCGTCCACGATGGACCGAAGCGAGGCTGCCCTCCGGTCGGGGCAGGCACGCCTGAGGGCTGCGCCGCGTCGCGGGCGGCCGACGCGCGGGTGCGCGGATCGCGGCGCCGTGCCCGACCGGGAGGCCGCCGGCTACGCCGTGACCCGATCGGGGTGGCCCGTTCGGGCCGGAGTGCCCGCATCGGGCTCTCAGGATCCGCCGATACTCTGATCGGGTGGAGCGTGGACGGATCCTCGACGTCATCGGGACGCTCGCGCGTCTCGGGCTCGCCGCGGTCTGGTTGGTGTCCGGCGGGATCAAGGTCGCCGATCCCGACCAGACCTACATCGCGGTCAAGGCCTACGACGTGCTGCCGACGGCCGTCGTGTCGCCGGTCGCCACGGTGCTGCCCTGGCTGGAGATCGCCCTCGGCGTGCTGTTGCTGATCGGTGTCGGCACGCGCGCCGTCGCGGTGCTCTCCGGAGTCCTGCTGCTCGTCTACATCGCCGGCGTCTCGCAGGCCTGGGCGCGCGGGCTCTCGATCGACTGCGGCTGCTTCGGCGGCGGCGGGCAGGTCGCCCCCGACGCGACGGCCTACGGCACGGAGCTGCTGCGCGACACGGGGTTCCTCATCCTCGCCGGGTGGCTGACGATCCGCCCACGCACGTTGTTCGCGCTCGACGGGCGCCTGGAGAACCGGACGCAGCCGCGACACCGGTCGAGTGAGAGGGTCTGACGTGGGAGGAGCCTCGCGCAGCGAGAAGCAGCGCCGGCAGGCGGCCAGCCAGCGGCTCGCCGCGGCGGGGATCACGCCGAAGCAGCACGGTCCGTCCGGCGGCACCCGCATCGCGCTGATCGTCGTCGCGGCCGTCGTCGTCGTGGCGGCGGTCGTCGCGTACTTCGTGATCCAGAACCGGCAGTCGACGGAGCCGAGCTACCCGGTCGCCGCGAGCGGCACGGTCGTCACCGCGGGAAAGGCCGACGCGCCGGTCACCGTCGACGTCTACGAGGACTACCTCTGCCCGGTCTGCGAACGCTTCGAGGCGCGCTACGCCGACGACGTCACGAGCGCCCTCAACGACGGGAAGATCAAGGTCAACTACCACGCGACCGCGATCCTCGACAACCAGACCACGCCGCCCGGCTACTCGACCCTCGCCGCCAACGCCGCGCTCTGCGCCGTCCCGGCGAACATCTGGCCCGCGTACCACAAGGCGCTCTACGACGACCAGCCCGCGGAGAAGAGCGCAGGCCTCACGGCGCAGCAGCTCGTCCAGAAGGGCACCGACCTCGGCGCGAAGAACGCCGACTGGTCGTCGTGCGTCACCGGCAACGGCAACGCCGCCGCCATCGCCGCCGCCACCAAGGCGTCGATCGCCAACACCGCGCTGCAGACCAACGGCCAGTTCGGCACCCCGACGATCCTCGTCAACGGCACCAAGATCGACCTCAACGACAGCAAGTGGCTCTCGAACGCCATCGCCGGCAAGTGACGTGAGCGGCGATGGTCGCTGAAGCGACCATCGCCACTCACGAGGGTCGCGCGCGCCTGCTCACGCGGGCGTCTCGGGGGCGCGCCCCCCGAGGTGGCGGGCGAACCACTCGAGGATCAGCTCCGCGCGCCGGACCCGGTGGCGCGGCGAGCCCGAGCGGCTCAGCGCGTGGCTCTCGCCCGCGAAGCGGTGGTACTCCACCGGCTTCCCGAGCAGGCGCAGCGCGACGAACAGCTGGTCGGCCTGGTCGGCCGGGCAACGCAGGTCGTCGTCGGAGTGCAGGATCAACACCGGCGTCGTGACGTCGCGGACGTAGGTGATCGGCGACATCCGCCGGTAGACCTCGGGATGGCGCACGTGGTCGACGCCGATCTCGAAGCGGAACATCCCCGCCACGTCCGACGCCCACTCCAGCGACTCCAGGTTGTTCACCGCGCGCTCGCTGCAGGCGGCGACGAAGCGGTCGGTGTGCCCGATCAGCCAGCTCGTCAGGTAGCCGCCGTAGGAGCCGCCGAGCACGCCGACACGGTCGGGGTCGAGGTCCGGGTTCGCCGCCAGCGCCGCGTCGAGGACGGCGAGCACGTCATCGGCGTCGACGCCACCCCAGCCCGTGCCGGGCCACTCCTCGGCCTCCGGCGCGCGGATCGCCCGGGCCCAGGCCTCCGTGCCGCCCGTCGAGCCGTGCGGGTTGCAGTAGACGACGGCGTAGCCCGCGCCCGTCCACATCTGGAACTCGTCGAACCAGGAGTTGCCGTACTGCGTCATCGGGCCGCCGTGGATGGACAGCAGCACGGGGGTGTGCTCGCCCGCCGGTTCGGCCGGCCGCATCAGCCAGGCGTCGATCTCGCCGTCGCCGGCGGGGGAGCCGACGGTGAAGTGCTCCGGCGCCCGTGGGGGCACCGCGGCGTGAAAGGCGTCGCCCGCCGTTGTGAGCCGCCGCCGGGTGCCGTCGCGGTCGAGGACGAACAGCTCCGGCAGGGCGGTCGCCGTCGCGGCCGTGAACGCCAGCGTCCCGCCCGCCAGGTCGTGGCCGGTGACCCACAGCTCGCCGCCGACGACCGTCGCGACGTCCCCACCCGTGGCCGGCACCCGCCCGACGTGCACGTTGCCGGCGTCCTCCCAACTGAGGACGAGGTCGTCGCCGTCCCAGACCGGCTGTCGGGCTCCCGGCATCGGCGCACACTGCCGGTCGAGCGCGGCGGTCAGGACCGTCTCCTCGCCCGACGCGACGTCGACGACCGCGACCTGGGTGTGCGAGTGGATGATCCGGGAGTCCTCGGCCAGCACGGCGATCCGCGTGCCGTCCGGCGACCAGGAGGGCAGCCGGTGCGCGAACGTCCGACGCGTGAGCGCCCGCGGCTCGCTGCTGCCCGTGGGGTCGACCAGCAGGACGTCGGCCAGGATCGGCGTGAGGTCCCAGTCGGGCGTGCGGTCGGCCGTGACGGCGATCGTCGCGCTGTCGGGCGACCAGGACGGCGCCCCGTGGTCGTACGGGCCGCCCGCGACGAGCGTCGGCGGTCCCGATCCGTCGACGGCCACGACGAACACGCTGCGCGGCCGGTCGACGATCCAGCCCTCGCCGTCGAGCCGCGTGACGAGCCGGTCGATCCGCCGCGGCGGCCGCGCCTTCTCCTCGGGCTCGTCGAAGCGCGCCGTCCGCTCCCGCGACGTGAACGCGATCCGCGCGCCGTCGGGCGACCACGCCGGGTCCTCGATGGCCTCCGGCCGCTCGCAGATCGTCCGGACCTCCCCGGGCCCGTCGACGGGGGCGACGTGCAGTGTCGGATGCTCGTCGGTGCCCCGCCGGCTCGTGAACGCGAGCCGGCGCCCGTCGGGCGACCAGCGGGGCTGCCCGTCGCCGTGCTCACCTGCGCTGAACGGCTGCGGCGGTGACGACCCGTCGGCCGCGGCGAGCCACACCCCGCTGCGGTAGGTGTTCTCGGCCATGTCGACGTGGGTGACGACGAAGGCGACCTGCCTGCCGTCGGGCGAGACCCGGGGATCGGAGATCTGTGCGATCCGGGCGATGTCGGCGGGCTGCACCCGTTGCTCCTATGTCAAGCGGCGACCGGTTGGGGACCGGTCGTTGTGCTTGTGGTGGTGTGCAG
>NZ_BPRG01000099.1:0-645 GCF_036984265.1 Pseudonocardia sp. D17
CGGCGGCTACTGGCCGGCGCGGCGTCGTTCGGCGTAGACGGCGGCCTCGGTGCGGCGGGAGAAGCCGAGCTTGTGCAGCAGTGAGGACACGTAGTTCTTGACGGTCTTCTCGGCGAGGAACAGTTCGGCGCCGATCTGTTTGTTGGTCAGGCCGTCGGCGACGAGGTCGAGGATGCGTCGTTCCTGGGGGGAGAGGCCGGCGTAGCGGGGGTCTTCGGTGTCCTCGCCGCGGCGGAGGCGTTCGAGGACGGAGGCGGTGGCTTTGGGGTCGAGGAGTGAGCCGCCGGCGGCGACGGTGCGGACGGCGCCGATGAGGTCGGTGCCGGCGACTTGTTTGAGCAGGTAGCCGGAGGCGCCGGCCATGATCGCGCCGAAGAGGGCTTCGTCGTCGGAGAAGGAGGTGAGCATGAGGCAGGCGGGTGGTGGGGAGGTGGCGGAGCGGACGTCGCGGCAGACGGCGACGCCTTCGCCGTCGGGGAGGCGGACGTCGAGGATGGCGACGTCGGGGCGGACGGCGGGGATGCGGGCGAGGGCTTGGGCGGCGGTGGCGGCTTCGCCGACGATCTGGATGTCGTCCTCGGTCTCGAGGAGTTGGGCGATGCCGCGTCGGACGATCTCGTGGTCGTCGAGCAGGAACACCGAGAT
>NZ_BPRG01000100.1:0-39884 GCF_036984265.1 Pseudonocardia sp. D17
CTCCCGAGTCCAGGATCCGCAGGCCCGATTACCTACCGAACGTTGCCTGACGAGGCACTAGACGCCCGGTGCCCGGGCGTTCGCGGACCCGGGCGTTCAGCCCGAGAAGCAGCGGCCGCCGGAGTAGAGCGGCGTGCTCGACACCGTCCGGCCCGGCGGCGGGTTCAGCTCCACCGTGACGCGGCCCTCAGGTGTCAGCTGGTGCTGACAGGCCGTGACGCTGCTGTCGTTCCCGTTGGGCATGAAGAGGTCGAGGTGCGGGACGCGTCCGTCGCCCCATTCGGCGATGCACGACTCGCAGTCGTCCTCCATCACGAAGTACTTCTGCACCGTGGGGACGTAGACGAGCGTGCCGACGGCGATCTCCCGCGGGTCGCTCGCCAGGGTCAGCGGATCGGCGTAGGTGCCGGTGCCGCCTGCCTGCGAGTGCCGCGCGTTGGGGTGCGCGATCGCGCGGCTGCCGGGCGGGTCGTTGTCGTAGGCGGAGTAATACGTGATCACGGTGCTGAACGGACGGCCCGCCGGTCCGGCCGCCGGTGCCGTCGTCGTGCGGGGCCGGGCGGCGGCAGGTGCCGACGTCGCGGCGCTCGTCCGTGGCGCCGACGTCCTCGGGGCAGAGGTCGGGGCGGAGGTCGGAGCGGAGGTCGTGGTGGGGGCCGGCGCCGTGGTGGGTGCCGTCGTCACCGACGGTCCCGGGACCGCAGGCAACGGCAGCTCCTCGACCGCGCAGGCCGAGGCCGCGACCAGGCTGCAGGCGAGCACGACGACCCGCGCGGCCCGCAGGCCCACGCGGAGGCGTCGACGTCCGTTTTCTCCCATCACCGCGCTCGATCCAACCAGGTGCCCATCGAGGGCTGTCACCCGATGGGGTCACGGTCACGCTGAAAGTTGCCTAAGAGGCAATTTTGCCGATCAGGCAACGATGTGCGTACGGTTCGTCGTGTGAGCGGGCTGCGGGAGCGGAAGAAGAGTGCGACGCGGGTTGCGCTGAGCTGGGCCGCGGTCCGGCTCGTCGTCGAGCGGGGGTACGACGCCGTCCGCGTCGAGGACATCGCCGCCGCAGCCGATGTCTCGGTCCGCACGTTCCGAAACTACTTCCCGACGAAGGCCGATGCGATCGCGTTCCGCCACCGTGAGCGCATCGAGCAGCTGGCCGACGCGTTGCGCGCGCGACCCGTCGACGAGCCGCTGTGGGACGCCGTCCGGTCCGCCGTGCAGGAGCGGTTCGCGCTCGGCGTCGAGACCGACGGCGCGCCGCCCGACCGACAGTGGATCGACGGTGTCCGGGTGATGGTCGAGGAGCCCGCACTGGCCGGCGCGCTGCAGAAGGCCGTCGCCGGAGCGCAGACGGCGCTCGCCGAGGCCGTCGCCGCACGGACGGGCACCGACCCGCGGCGCGACCTCTACCCCACTCTCGTCGCCGCCGCCGTGGGCGCGGTCGTCTCGTCGGCGTCCGAGCTGTGGTTGCGCGCGGACCCGCCCGTCCCCTTCGCACCGCTGCTGCAGGAGGGCTTCGACCGGCTCACCGCCGGACTACCACCGACCTCGGGGAGCACATCATGATCGACGTCGTCATCGCGGGCGCGGGCCCGAACGGGCTCATGCTCGCCTGCGAGCTCGTCCTCGCGGGCGCGCGGCCGCTCGTCGTGGAACAGCTGCGCGAGCCCGCGACCGAACCGAAGGCCAACGGCCTGGTCGGGCAGGTCGTACGGCTCGTCGACCGGCGTGGGCTGCACGCCGCGCTGGCCGGGACCGACGAGCCGCCACGGCCGGCTCCCGGATTCGTCTTCGGAGCCCTGCCGCTCGATCTCTCGCGTCTCGACGACCATCCCCTGCATCTGCTGCCGGTGCCGCAGCGCCGGCTCGAGCAGGTCCTGCGCTCGCGCGCCGTCGAACTCGGCATCGAGGTCAGGTGGGGTGTGGCCGTCACCGGATACACCGAGACCGCCGACGGCGTACGGGTCGACCTCTCGCCCGGATCAGGAGCGGTCGAGGCCCGTTTCCTCGTCGGCGCCCACGGCGGGCACAGCACGGTCCGGCGCCTCGCCGGCATCGGTTTCCCCGGAGTGACGAACGACGACTCCGTCTCACGCTCGGTGCACGCCGAGGTGCCGGCCGGCTGGGTGCACGAACCGACCGGCTCCCTCGACGTCCCCGGCTTCGGCCGGGTGCCGGGGTTCCGGCACCTGCGCACCGAACGCGGTCTCGTCGTGTTCGCCCGGCTGCCCGGCAGGCCGCCGGCACTGACGACGGTCGAGTGGCCCGCCGCCGACGAGCCCGTGCCCGACGGCCCGCTGACCCTCGCCGAGATGGCGGCGAGCCTGCGCCGCGTGCTGGGCGCCGACGTCCCGCTGACCGCGCCGACCGGCGACGGCCCGTTCCTGCTGCGCCGGCTGGTCGGGCAGAACTCCCGCATCGCCGAGCGGTACCGCGCCGGACGGGTCTTCCTCGTCGGCGACGCCGCCCACGTGCACTGGGGGATCGGCGGCCCGGGCCTCAATCTCGGGCTGCAGGATGCGGTCAATCTCGGCTGGAAGCTGGCCGCAGCCGTCAACGGGTGGGCACCCGCCGGCCTGCTCGACAGCTACGAGGTCGAACGGATGCCCGCCAGCAGGCGCGTCGTGATGTCGACGCAGGCCCAGCCCGCGCTCGTCACCCCCGGACCCGAGGTCACCGCGCTGCGCGAGTGGACGGCCGAACTGCTCGCCGACGCGGCGAACGCGCGGCGCGTCGCCGAGATGATGGCCGGTGCCGACGTCCGCTACCCGACGCGCAGCGACCACGAGCTCGCCGGCGGCTTCGCGCCCGACCTCATGGTCGACGGGGTCCGGCTCGCCGAGCTGTGCCGCACCGCCAGACCGCTGCTGGTCGACGGCACGGGCACGCTCGCTGCGGTCGCCGAACCGTGGTCGGACCGTGTCGACGTCGTCGCGGGCCGGCTCGACCTCACCGGGACGACGGCCCTGCTGGTACGACCCGACTCCTACGTGGCGTGGGCGTCGTCGGACCCGGCACCGGCCGCGTCGTCTCTGGTCGACGCGCTCGTCGACACCTTCGGGGCGCCGTCGCGGGCAGGCGTCGGCGCGACCGGCGGCCGACCGGGCTGATGCGCGGTAGCTCGGCCGATCCGAACGCCGGCTCCGGCGGCCCCGGTCGTCTCGTCGAGCCCGCCATGCGCCTCCCCGACCCGACGACGCCGCGGGCAGCGCCTCTCCTACGCGCTCCACCAGGGCGACGCCCTCGACCTCGTCCGCGCGGCGACGAATGCAACCACGCCGGGAAGGAGTCGGGTCCGCGACGAACGCGTGACCGAAGCCGCACAGGGCGACGCGGGGAGAAAGTGTGGCCAGGGGCGGGGTCGAACCGCCGACCTTCCGCTTTTCAGGCGGACGCTCGTACCAACTGAGCTACCTGGCCTGGCCGCCGGCAAAGCCGGGAACCGGAGAGTGAAGCGACCCAGACGGGACTCGAACCCGCGACCTTCGCCGTGACAGGGCGACGCGCTAACCAACTGCGCCACTGGGCCTTACGTACTGCGACTACCGTACCCCCAACGGGATTCGAACCCGCGCTGCCGCCTTGAAAGGGCGGAGTCCTAGGCCGCTAGACGATGGGGGCTGGACTCCGCTGGCGGCGTCCTGACCTCCAACGGCTGTCCGTTGGGAGCGACGAAAGCATATGACAGCCCCCCACGCCCCTTTTCACCCACCCCCCTCCAGCCCGTTCGGGCTGCTCAGGAGCCGTACGGGGGGCCGGCGGGCCGTCAGCGGCTGACCGGCGGCGGCTGGTCCGGATTGGACGAGATCAGGCCGAGCATGTCGAGCAGCAGCCGGAGGTCCTCGGGGTCCTCCGAGTTCTCGGCGACGACGAGTCTTGCCTTCTGGACCTGGTCGTCGGAGACGCGGTAGGCGTCGGCGGCGGTGCGCGGGCCGGGGATCGCTCCCGACGCACCCTGCCTGACGTCCCCGAACTCCCGTCGAGCACTACCGATGGTCATCGACGTCTCCCCGTTCCGTCGCGCCTGGTCCCGGCGCTGCGCGGCGGGCGCACGTGCACCCGCCCCCGCCTCCGCCGGGCACACCGGCAGGACCGGGCCGGGAACGCCCCCCGTATCGGCACCTGGCGACCACCCCCGTGGCCGTGACCAAGACGTTACCGATGGCGGGCTGCCGACGCATGCCGCTGCCCGGGTGAGGGAGACGATCGACGGTGCGTCACGGGCCACACCGGCTCGGCGGCGGGCGCGTACCCCCACCCCGTATGCTCGGAACGGAGCAGCCGGGAGGTCGCCATGCCCTCGTACACCGACAACCGCGAGGCCCACCTGCGACGACTGCGTCGCGTGGAGGGCCAGGTCCGCGGCCTGCAGCGGATGGTCGCCGAGGACACCTACTGCATCGACGTGCTGACCCAGGTGTCCGCCGCCACCAGGGCGCTGCAGTCGTTCGCGCTCGAGCTGCTCACCGAGCACATGTCGGGATGCCTGGTCGATGCGGCCCGGGCCGGCGACGAGGAGGGCGAGGCGAAGGTCCAGGAGGCCGCCGCCGCGATCGCCCGGCTCGTCCGGTCCTGACGCACGGACACCCATCCGGTCGCGGCGGCGACGGCATTCGGAAAGATCCAGGAAGAGCGAGGACCAATGAGCATCGAGACCCCGTTCCGCACCGACGTCATCGTCTCCGGGATGACCTGCGGGCACTGCACGGCGTCGGTCCGCGAGGAGGTCGGTGAGCTGGCCGGTGTGCGCGACGTCGAGGTCGACCTGTCCACCGGCCTGGTCACCATCAGCAGCGACCGCGAGCTGCCGCTCGACGAGATCCGCGGCGCGGTCACCGAGGCGGGCTACACGCTCGCGGACTGACCCCCCGGCCGGGGCGGGCCGGACCTAGGCTGCGCGCATGGCCGCCGACGGTGTTCCTGACGACGGGTCCCGCCCCGCGCGGCCACGCCACCGCGTCCCGCCCGGGACGACCCGCGCGAACGACCGGACAGCCGACCGCACGGCCCTGCGGGCCGGTCGGAGCCGCGCCTCCGGCGGACGTCCCCCGCGGTCGGGCGACGCCCTGCCCGCGCACGATCCCGAGCTCGACTCCTACCTCGCGGCGCTCGCCCCGGACACCGACGGCCCGCTGGAGTCGACGGGACGCTTCGGCACCGCGCAGGTCTTCCAGCTGAGGCTGCCACCGCTGAGGGTCGAGCAGCTGCGGCGGGTGGCGGAGGAACGCGGCGTCTCCCCGGGCTCGCTCGCACTCGACTGGGTGATCGAGCGCCTGGACCGCGAGGACATGCCGACGGGCCCGCTCGAGCGGGTCCGCGACGAGCCGGCCCGGCGTCCCCGGTTCCGCCGCCGCAAGCCCTGACGACCGTCGCCCACCGGTCGCAACCCCACCGCTGCAGATCGCCCCCGTCGACGACCATGAGGTTGCGCCCGACACCCGACGCGCAACCTGAGCGCTCCCGACCGGCTCGCCGACGACCCGCAGGTTGCGCCCGACACCCGACGCGCAACCTGAGCGCTCCCGTCCGGCTCGCCGACGACCCTCAGGTTGCGCCCGACACCCGACGCGCAACCTGAGCGCTCCCGATCAGCTCGCCGACGACCGTCAGGTTGCGCTCGGCCGGCACGGTGCGGGCGGGACCGGGCGAGGGGCAGAGGGCTCGGCGAGGGGCAGAGGGCTCGGCGAGGGGCGGAGGCTCGGGGAAAGCAGAGGGCTCAGCGGCCGCCCGAGACCACGACCGAGGACGCGGCGTCGCCGGCCAGGCAGGGGCTTCCCGCCAGGGCGTCGGTCCGCACGGCGCCGGCGAGGGCGCGGTACCCGGCGGCGGACAGGTGCAGACCGTCTCCGGAGTCGTAGGCGGGGGCGAGCCGATCGGGCCGGGCGGGGTCGGCGACGGCGGCGGCGAAGTCGAAGACGCCGTCGGAGTGCGCGGGGCCCTGGCCGAGCACCCAGGCGTTGACGGCGGTACGCGTCGCCTGCCCGGCCGCCGTCCCGCGCGGGCCGGTGCGGGAGGGCGTGATCGTCGTCAGGAAGACGCGGAGGCCGGCCGCCCGGGCCTGGTCGGCGAAGCGGACGAGCCCGGCCTCGATCTGGTCGGCGGCGCGGCCCTCGGCGATGTCGTTGGTACCGATGTGCAGCACGACGTCGGTGACCCCCGCCGCGGCGGCGACGTCGAACCGGAAGCGGGTCGCGGGCGAGTCGCCGACGCCGAACGCGTCGGCGAGCAACTGGTTGCCCGAGATGCCGGCGTTGAGCACGGACATCTGCGCGGCGCCGCCCTCGGTGGCGAGCCGGGCGGACAGAGCGTCGGACCAGCGGTCGTTCTCGTCGGGGTCGCTGCCGAGGCCGTCGGTGATCGAGTCCCCGACCAGCACGACGGCGTGCTCGGCGCGGGGCACGAGCACGTCGAGACCCGTCACGACGAACCAGGCGGTCACGGGCGTGCCGAACGCGGCGCCGGACGTCGAGTCGACGTGGTTGCCGGGGGCGCTGACCCACGAGGTCTGCAGTGCCAGCGGATGGGTGGCCACCCGATCGGGCTCCTGCGGGAGGAAGACGCTGACCGAGACGGGCAGGCCCGCCTGCGCGACGAACGGCACCGGATCGCTGACGATCTCCGCCCCAGCAGGGATCGTCACCTCGGCGCGTCCGTCGAACAGGACCGGCCGCGGGGCGCCACCACGCGTTCCCGCGCCCGTTCCCGTCGTGGCCGCGGACGCCGCGGCCACCACGAGCGGGACCTGCCCGTAGCGGTTGGACAACCGGACCCGGATCTCCGAGCCGGTCGACTGCGGGCGCAGCACCATGCGAAGCGTGCGGCCACCGAAGCGGCCACCGGCGGCAGCGGCCTCCGGGCCCGGCTGCGGGCTGGTCTGCCAGGCCGTGACCCAGGCGGGGCCGCAGGCCGGGTCGCCGGCCGGAACCTGCCCGGCCTCGGCCGAGGCCGTCCCACGCACGGTCCCGGCGACGACGACCCCTGCCACGACGGTGACGAGCACGGCGATCGCGGCGACGACGCGTCTGCGGGCCGTGAGGTCCCGAACCCTCGCACCCAACGTCGTCTCCTCGTCGCCCACGTCCCGCGAGTGCGGGACGTCCTGCCGGCCTATCGCCGTGCCCGGACCCGTCGTGACCCCTCGACCGTCACCCCTTCGAGTGCTGTGCGAACCGTTACGAGTCCAGCAACGAGAGATCCCTCGGTGGAGTGAGTGATCCGTTCGAGTGATGACCCTCAGTGATGGCTCTCCTGATCCGACGATCAGGCAGAGGCGGCCTCGGAGCGGTCGCGCGACTAGGGTCTGCACGGAACTGCGAGTGAGTCGAGGAGGACCGCCGGTGGGCGCTTACGACGACATCTTCCGGGCCAGCGTCGAGGACCCCGAGCGGTTCTGGCTCGACGCGGCGGCGGCGCTGGACTGGCACACGGCGCCGACGACGGCACTCGACTCGTCCAACCCGCCCTTCTACCGGTGGTTCCCCGACGGCGAGCTCAACGTCGCGTACAACGCGCTGGACCGCCACGTCGACGCGGGCCGGGGCGACCAGGCCGCGCTGATCTACGACTCGCCCGTCACGCAGTCGCAGCGGAGCTACACCTACGCCGAGCTGCGCGACGAGGTCGCGCGCTTCGCCGGGGTCCTCGCCGGGCTGGGCGTGGGCGTCGGCGACCGCGTCGTCATCTACATGCCGATGGTCCCCGAGGCCGCCGTCGCGATGCTGGCGTGCGCCCGGATCGGCGCCGTGCACTCGGTCGTCTTCGGCGGGTTCGCGCCCAAGGAGCTGGCCGTCCGCATCGACGACGCCACCCCGAAGGTCGTCGTGTCCGCGTCGTGCGGCATCGAGGGCAAGCGGGTCATCGAGTACAAGCCGCTGCTGGACAAGGCCATCGAGCTGGCCGCGCACAAGCCCGACAGGCAGGTGATCCTGCAGCGCCCGCAGGCCGCCGCGGCGATGGGCGACGCGGACGTCGACTGGGTCGAGGCGATGGCAGGTGCCACCCCCGCCGATCCGGTGCCGGTCAAGGCGACCGATCCGCTCTACATCCTCTACACCTCGGGCACGACCGGGAAGCCGAAGGGCGTCGTGCGCGACGGCGGCGGCTACGCGGTCGCGCTGGCCTGGTCGATGCCCAACGTCTACGACGTCGGCGCCGGCGAGACGATCTTCACCGCGTCCGACGTCGGCTGGGTCGTCGGGCACTCCTACATCGTCTACGCGCCGCTGCTGGCCGGGGCCACGACGATCCTCTACGAGGGCAAGCCCGTCGGCACCCCCGACGCCGGCCAGTTCTGGCGGGTCGTCGCCGACCACGGGGTGAAGAGCCTGTTCACCGCCCCGACGGCGTTCCGGGCGATCAAGAAGGAGGACCCGAAGGCCGAGCACCTGCGCGACCACGACGTCTCCAGCCTGAAGTACCTCTTCCTCGCCGGCGAGCGTCTCGACCCCGAGACCTACCACTGGGCGTCGGACACCCTCGGCATCCCCGTGATCGACCACTGGTGGCAGACGGAAACGGGGTGGCCGATCGTCGCCAACCCGGCGGGCATCGAGCTGCTGCCGATCAAGCCCGGCTCGCCGACCCGCCCGCTGCCCGGCTGGGACGTGCAGGTCCTCGACATCGCAGGCAAGCCAGTCGAGGCCGGCACGGACGGCGCCATCGTGGTCAAGCTGCCGATGCCGCCGGGCGCGCTGCCGACGCTGTGGAACGACGACGAGCGCTTCGTCCGCTCGTACATGGCCGCGTTCGACGGCTACTACCTCACCGGCGACGGCGGCAACATCGACGAGGACGGCTACGTCTACGTCATGGGCCGCACCGACGACGTCATCAACGTCGCGGGCCACCGGCTGTCCACGGGCTCGATGGAGGAGGTCCTCGCGAGCCACCCCGACGTCGCCGAGTGCGCGGTCATCGGCGTGGCCGACTCGATGAAGGGTCAGATCCCGCGCGGGTTCGTCGTACTCAAGGCGGGTGTCGACGGCGCCGCCGAGGGCTACGAGGACACCCTGCGCGCCGAGCTGGTGCAGCTGGTGCGCGACCAGATCGGGGCGGTCGCCTCGCTCAAGGACGTCGCCGTCGTCGCGGCGCTGCCCAAGACCCGCTCGGGAAAGATCCTGCGCAAGACGATGCGCGGCATCGCGGACGGCAACGACGAGCCGGTCCCCAGCACCATCGAGAGCGCCGAGGTGCTCGACGCGCTGCGACCGATCCTCCGCAAGGACTAACGGAGAATGCGCCGGACGCCGCCGAGTTGCTCGGCGTCCGGCGCAATTCTCCGGATCCGGTAACGGCGCACCGGGCCGACACGGATGGGCAGGCACGGTCCCGGGCCCCCACGGGATCGCGTCCGTCCACCGGAAGGCTGTACCCCGATGCCCGCGCCCGCGCTCCCCCGTGCCGCGGCCCTCGCCGGACTGCTCGGTGTCGTCCTCACCCTGACGATCGCCGGCGCCGCCGAGGGCAGGTCCACGCCGTCGTGCGCCCGGTCCGGCTGTCCCCACGCCGGTTCCGTCTCCGCGCCCACACCCGCCACGCCCACGCCGCACACTCCCGAGCGGTCCGGTCCGGCTGCACCCGCCGCGCCCGCCCCGTGAGCAGGCGGCCGGTCGCGAGCCGCGCGGGACGCCGCACAGGGCAGGCGTGCCTGCTGTGAGGCTGACCTCAGTCCCGCGGCCGTCGTGGCAGGGCGCACGATGTCGGTCATGAAGGTCGTCGTGGACTTTGATCTGTGCGAGAGCAACGCCGTCTGCATGGGCATCGCGCCCGAGGTCTTCGAGGTACGGGAGGACGACTTCCTCTACATCCTCGACGAGCACCCCGCCGAGGAGCTGCGCCCCAAGGTCGAGGAGGCCGTGCGGAGCTGCCCGAAGGCGGCCATCCGCATCGAGGAGGACTGAGGCCGGGCCCGGCCTTGCCGGGCGGCGCGACGCGGGTCAGGATCGCGACGGATCGCACGTCGTGACTGGAGGCCGTCGATGACCGTCGGACACACCGAACTGACCCCGTTGGCGTTCCTGCGCCGCTCGTCGGAGGTCTACCCGGAGAAGACGGCGATCGTCGCCGGCGAGCGCAGGTACACCTACGCGCAGTTCGCCGCGGAGACGACGCGGGTGGCGCACGCGTTGCGCGGCTCGGGCGTGCAGGCCGGCGACCGGGTCGCCTACCTGCTGCCCAACGTGCCGGAGATGCTCGTCGCGCACTTCGCCGTGCCGCTCGCGGGTGCCGTCCTCGTCGCGATCAACACCCGGTTGTCGACCGAGGAGGTCCGCTACATCCTCGACCACTCCGGGTCGAAGGTGCTGGTCGTCGACGCGGCGCTGTACCCGGTGGTCGCCCCCCTCGTGGGAGAGCTGGCGACGGTCGAGGAGATCATCACCGTCGTCGACCCGGCGAGCCCCGGCGACGGCATCGGCAGTGGCACCACCTACGGCGACCTGCTCGCCCGTGGCTCCGACGACCCCCTGCCCTGGGAGGTCGACGACGAGAACCGGGCGATCTCGATCAACTACACCTCGGGGACGACGGGCCGCCCCAAGGGCGTGCAGTACACCCACCGCGGCGCGTACCTGAACTCGTTCGGCGAGGTCGTGCACTCCGCGCACACGCCCGACACCGTCTACCTGTGGACGCTGCCGATGTTCCACTGCAACGGCTGGTGCACCCCGTGGGCGGTCACCGGGATCGGCGGCACCCACGTCTGCCTGCGCGAGGTCCGGGGTGATGTCATCTGGAAGCTGATCGGCGAGCACGGCGTCACGCACCTCAACGGCGCGCCCACCGTCGTCACCACGATCATGAACGCGGCCGAGGCGGTGAAGCTCGACTACCAGCTGGTGATCACCACCGCGGGCGCCCCGCCGTCGCCGACGACGATCCTGCAGATGGAGCGGATGGGCTTCCGCATCGTCCACGTCTACGGGCTCACCGAGACCTACGGCCCGTACTCGGTCAACCAGTACCAGCGCGCGTGGGACGAGCTCGACGCCGAGGAGCGCGCGGCCCTGCAGGCCCGCCAGGGCGTCGGCATGATCCAGACGGACGCGCTGCGCGTCGTGGACGAGCACATGGTCGACGTGCCGCGCGACGGCGCGACGATGGGCGAGATCGTCATGCGCGGCAACAACGTCATGGCCGGCTACTACGACGACCCGGAGGGCACCGAGAAGGCGTTCGCAGGCGGCTGGTTCCACTCCGGCGACCTGGGCGTCGTGCATCCCGACGGCTACGTCGAGCTGCGGGACCGGGCGAAGGACGTCGTCATCTCCGGCGGCGAGAACATCTCGACGGTCGAGGTCGAGCAGGCCGTCGTGTCGCACCCGGCGGTGCTGGAGGCGGCCGTCGTCGGCGTGCCCGACGAGCAGTGGGGCGAGCGACCGAAGGCGTTCGTCGTGCTGAAGGGCGGGCAGCAGACCACGCCGGACGAGGTCATCGAGCACGTGAAGTCGAAGATCGCGCGCTACAAGGCGCCCCGCGACGTCGAGATCGTCGACGAGCTGCCCAAGACCTCGACGGGCAAGGTGCAGAAGTTCGAGCTGCGCGAGAAGGAGTGGGCCGGGCACGGGAGCCGGATCAAGGGCTGACCGGTCGGTCGGCATCCGGGCGTCCGCGGATGCACCACACATCGGGGACAAACGCCGCCCGATCCGGTTAGCGTTGCTCAGCGTGGGTGGGGAACTGGGCGCGCGCCGGGCGGTCGTCGGAGCCGTCGCGGTCTCGACGGCGTCGGTGCTGCCCGTCTTCCTGACCGGTGCGCTGGCCGTCCAGATCTCCGGTGAGCTGGGCTTCGACCCGGCGGGCCTCGGCCTCGTCGTCGCGCTCTACTTCGGGGCGAGCGCGGTGGCGTCGCTGCCGGTCGGCTGGCTGGTGGAGCGGTTCGGCCCGACGGCGACGAGCCGCATCGCCGTCGTCGGCGCCGCGACGCTGATGCTCGCGGTCGGGTTCGGCGCCCGGTCCTACGGCCTGCTGGTGGCCCTGCTGCTGTGCAGCTGCTGGTGCAATGTCATGGGGCAGCTGTCGTCGAACCTGACGCTGGCCCGGTTCGTGCCGGAGCGGCGGCTCGGCCTGTCCTTTGGGTTCAAACAGTCGTCCGTCCCGGCCGCGACGCTGCTCTCCGGCCTCGCCGTGCCCGCGATCGCGCTGACGCTCGGCTGGCGCTGGGCGTTCGTCATGGGCGCCGGGCTGGCGCTGCTCGCCCTGCCGCTGACGCCGCGGAGCCGGGAGCCCTACGTCCGCACGAAGGTCGATCCGGCCGACCGCGCGACCGGCGCGCTCGCCGTCATCGGCGCGGGCGCCGGGCTGGGCGCGGCAGCGGCGGGCGCGCTGGGGGTGTTCCTGGTGGCCTCGGCCGTCGACCAGGGCGTGGACCCGGGCCTCGCCGGCCTGGTGCTCACCATGGGTAGCGTCGTCGGGCTCGTGCTTCGGCTGCTGCACGGCTGGCTCGCCGACCGTCGGACGGGCGGGCACATCGCCGTCGTCGCGGCCAGCATGGCGCTGGGCGCGATCGGGCTCGGACTGCTGGCGGTCCCGGGGCCGGTGCCGCTGGTGCTCGGCACGGTACTGGCGTTCGGGCTCGGCTGGGCGTGGCCCGGGCTGCTGCAGTTCGCCGTCGTCCGGCTCAACCCGGCCGCACCCGCGGCGGCGACGTCGGTCGTGCAGGTCGGCGTCTACGCGGGGGCGTTCCTCGGCCCCGTCGTCTTCGGGTTCCTCGCGACGCACAGCGGTTTCGGGGCGGCCTGGGCCGTCGGCGCGGGGACGATGGTCGTCGCGGCGGCGGCGATGATCCTCGGCCGGCGGATGCTGGTGGCGCACCGGGTGAGCCGGGAGGCGCGGCTCGCGGCCGCCGTCAGTTGAGCCTCGCCGCCAGGGCGATCGCGTCCCGCGGGGCGTGCACCTTCATGTCGTTGTCGAAGTAGACGTACACGTCGCGGCCGGGCACCGGTGCCATCGGCGGCGCCACCGTGAACTCCCCCGTCGGCGACTCCCCTGCCGCCCACCGCCGGATCCGTGCCGCCCACGAGTCCAGCGCGGCGTCGGAGTACCCGCTCGCGTACAGCTCGACGTCGCCGTGCAGCCGGACGTAGGCGAACCCGGCGGTCATGTCCTCCAGATGCGGCCACGTCCCCGCCGTGTCGGCGACGACGAGCGCGACGTCGAGCTCCCGCAACAGCGCGACGACGGCCGGGTCGGCGAAGCTCGGGTGCCGCACCTCCAGCGCGTGCCGGACGGGCCGGTCGGCGTCGGTGCTGGTCAGGGCGCGGCCGTCGAGCCGCTCGTCGTGCTTCTCGGCGAGCGCCGCCGCCTCGGCGGTGCTCCGCGGCAGGCACCGCAGGAACGTCTCGACGCGCTCGCGGTCCCACCGCATCCGCGGCGGCAGCTGCCACAGGACCGGCCCGAGCTTCGGGCCCAATGCGAGCAGGCCCGACGCGAAGAAGTTCGCGAGCACGACCTCGGGGTCGCGCAGCTGCTTCATGTGCGTCACGAACCGTGGGCCCTTGACCGAGAACACGAAGTCGTCGGGGGTCTGCGCGGCCCACAGCCGGTAGCTCTCCGGACGCTGCAGCGAGTAGAACGAGCCGTTGATCTCGATGCTCGACACCGCCCGCGACAGGTACTCCAGCTCCCGGCGCTGGGCGAGACCCTCGGGATAGAAGACGCCGCGCCACGGCGGGTAGCGCCAGCCCGACGTCCCGATCCGGATCCCGGTCACGGCGACGGAGTATCCCCGCGCGGCGCCGGACGCGGCCACCGGGAGAGGATGGCCGGGTGGCGGATCTGCGGAAATCGGTCGGTGCGGTGCTCGACTGGCCCGTCGGGCACGCCGCGGCGGCGGTCGTCGCGGCCGACGGCTCGACGCTCGCGACGGCGGGCGAGACCGGCCGGTCGTTCCGGCTCGCGTCGGTGACCAAGCTCCTCACCGCCTACGCGACGCTCGTCGCCGTCGAGGAGGGCGCCGTCGAGTGGGACCAGCCGGCCGGCCCAGAGGGCTCGACGGTCCGGCACCTCGCCGCGCACGCGTCGGGGCTGGCGTTCGACTCCGACGCCGTCCAGGCGGCACCCGGGGCCCGACGCATCTACTCCAACACCGGCTTCGCCGTCCTCGCCGAGACGATCACGGCGGCGAGCGGCATCCCGTTCGCCGACTACCTGCACGAGGCGGTCTGTGTGCCGCTGGGCCTCGGTGGCACCCGGTTGGAGGGGCATCCCGGGTCCGGGGCCGTCTCCACCGTCGACGACCTCGCCCGGTTCGCCGCCGAGCTCCAGGCACCGACGCTCGTCGCGGGATCGACGTTCGCCTCCGCGACCGAGGTCGCGTTCCCGGGTCTCGACGGCGTCCTGCCCGGCTACGGCCGGCAGAAGCCCAACGACTGGGGGCTCGGGTTCGAGATCCGCGGGCGGAAGTCGCCGCACTGGACGGGCACGGGCAGCTCGCCCGCGACGTTCGGGCACTTCGGGCAGTCGGGCACGTTCCTGTGGGTCGACCGGGACGCCGGCGCGGCGTGCGTCGTGCTGACCGACCGCGACTTCGGCCCGTGGGCCGTCGAGGCGTGGACGCCCTACACCGACGGGGTGCTCTCGGCACTGGACTGATCTGCGCGCGCCGGCCGACCCCGCTGCAGCGTCGGGCGCGGTCTCGCTAGATTCCCGACGGGCGCTCCACGACGACGGCGCGCGTCCGTCGCCCGCGGCCCCGACACGACCTCGGCACGACCTCGTCCACCCCGATCACGGAAGGCTGACGCCGTGCCCCGATTCGTCCTCCCGCTGCTGATCCTCGGCGACGTCGCGATCTGCGTGGTGCTCTACCTGGCCATCGGCTGGCCGGGGCTGCTCGTCGCCATCCCGTTATTGATCATGACGATCGTCGTGACGGTGGTGCTGCAGGGCAGCCGGATGCTGCGCGAGGCCGCGGCGGCCCGCCTGCAGGGGCGCTACCGGGTGGCCGGTGAGGAAGAGGACCCCGGCTGGTCCGGGTCCGGCCCCGCCGACTGGGACGACGCCTTCGACACGTTCGCGCCGGGGCGCCCGACGTGGGACCACTCCGGGCAGCCCCACCACGACCCGCACCACCCGGCCGGATCCCCGTGGCCGCCGTCCTCGTCCGACCACCACGGCCATTCGCACTCCCACGGGTACTCGCACTCGCACGATCCCGGCTCGTGGTCGTCGTCGGACTCCGGGTCGAGCTGGTCGGACTCCGGGTCGAGCTCGTCGGACTCCGGGTCGTCGAGCTCGTCCTCCGACTGACCCCGGACCGACCGACCCCGGATCGGGCTGCCGCCCGGGAATGAACGCGCGGACCGTCGTGTTGACCAGGCTGTCCGAGCCGGGCGAGCCGAGTCCCCGGGCCTCGAAAACAACCGCCGCCACGGAATACCGTCAGGCTGGAGCCGTGGTGCGCCACTCGCCGCGAGGCGACCGGCGTCCGGTTCGGACACCCTCCCCCACCGGGAACAATCCGGCGGGCAGGAGGGTTGTAGGAAGCGTCCGGATCGGGTGACACCGTGTCCCCGGGTCCCACATGAGAACCGCCGCCGAGAGCGGCCTGCGCGCCGAGAGGCGACCGGCACCCGGTTCGGACGTCCCACACCTCCCGACGTACGTGAGAAGGACGGCATGAAGGGCGACCGGGTAGAGATCGTCATCGACGCGGGGAGCGGCACCACCCGCACCTACGACGTCGTGGCGACGCGTGCCGGACGCCGGGTCGAGACCGTCCACGGCCGGGGCGTCGTCGAGGTCAGCGAGGTCACACGCGGCGGCACCACCGTCCGCACGGCCCGCTTCCTGGCCAACCGCGTGCTGGCACTCGTCGAGCACCCGGCCGCCGACGTGCCCGTCGCCGAGGAGATCACACCCGCCCTCCGCTCGGCCTGACCCGCACGACCAGGCACACTTTTCCCACGATGTCCTCCACCCGAGCCACCGACGCGCGCCGCGAGCGTCCCGCCGGTGACCCCCACGGTCCCGCCGTCCCTCCGGACACCGAGTCCGGCCCCCCAGGGGACGGCCGCCCGACCCGCGCCCGGCGTCCGCGCCGCCGCGGGTCCCGGGGCCGGAGCGCACCCTCCGGGGGCAACGCGCCCGGCCCCGCCGACACACCCTCCGGCGACCCCGCCCGGGGCGCCGCACCGACGGCGTCCCCCGCGCAGGGGCGCAACCGGTCCGCCCGTACGGGCGAGCCGACCGCGCCGCCGCTCCCCGACGAGGTCCTCGCCGATCTCGAGGACCGCATCCGGGCCCTCCCGCCCGACGACTCGCACCGCCTCGGCCGCAGGCTGGCCGGCGCCCGCCGCTCCGGGAACGGGACGGCGCAGGAGGCCGTCGCGCACTCGGTCGCGACCGCCGAGCACCGCCTCGAACGCCGACGCGCCGCCGTGCCGCGGATCGTCTACCCCGAGGCGCTGCCGGTCAGCGCCCGGCGCGACGACATCGCCGCCGCCATCCGCGACCACCAGGTCGTGATCGTCGCCGGCGAGACCGGCTCCGGGAAGACCACGCAGCTCCCCAAGATCTGCCTCGAGCTGGGCCGCGGCGTCACCGGGATGATCGGTCACACCCAGCCGCGGCGGCTGGCCGCGCGCACCGTCGCCGCCCGCATCGCCGAGGAGCTGGGCACCGAGCTGGGCGACGTCGTCGGCTGGAAGGTGCGGTTCACCGACCAGGTCGGCGACCGCACGATGGTCAAGCTCATGACCGACGGCATCCTGCTCGCCGAGCTGGCGGGCGACCGCATGCTGCGCCGCTACGACACGCTGATCATCGACGAGGCGCACGAGCGCAGCCTCAACATCGACTTCATCCTCGGCTACCTCACACGGCTGCTCCCGCAGCGTCCGGACCTCAAGGTCATCATCACGTCGGCGACGATCGACCCGGAGCGCTTCGCCCGGCACTTCGCCGCCGACGGCGAGCCGGCCCCGATCGTCGAGGTCTCCGGCCGCTCCTATCCGGTCGAGATCCGCTACCGGCCCGTCGTCGACCCCGACGACCCGGACGCCGATCCCGACCGCGAGGAGCTCGACGCGATCGGCGACGCCGTCGCCGAGCTGCAGCGCGAGGGCCCCGGCGACATCCTCGTCTTCCTGCCCGGCGAACGCGAGATCCGCGACACCGAGCAGGCGCTGGCCGCGCTCTCCTTGCGCAACACCGAGATCCTGCCGCTCTACGCCCGCCTCACGACGGCCGAGCAGCACCGCGTCTTCGCCCCGCACCCGGGCAACCGGATCGTGCTCGCCACCAACGTCGCCGAGACGTCGCTGACGGTCCCCGGCATCAGGTACGTGATCGACACGGGCACGGCCCGCATCTCGCGGTACTCGCGGCGGCTCAAGGTGCAGCGGCTGCCGATCGAGAAGGTGTCGCAGGCCTCGGCCAACCAGCGCGCAGGCCGTTGCGGCCGCACGTCCGACGGCATCTGCATCCGGCTGTACTCCGAGGACGACTTCGACGCGCGCCCCGAGTTCACCGACCCGGAGATCCTGCGCACCAACCTCGCGTCCGTGGTGCTGCAGATGATCGCACTCGACCTGGGCGAGATCGCCGACTTCCCCTTCGTCGAGCCCCCCGACCCGCGCTCGGTCGCCGACGGTCTGGCGCTGCTGCACGAGCTCGGCGCCCTCGAACCCGGCCGGCGGTCCCTGACGTCGATCGGGCAGTCGTTGTCCCGCTTGCCCGTCGACCCACGGCTGGGCCGGATGCTCGTCGAGGCGCACCGCGCGGGCTGTCTGCGCGAGGTACTCGTCATCGCCGCCGCACTGTCGGTGCAGGACCCGCGTGAGCGGCCCACCGAGCAGCGCCAGGCCGCCGATGCCGCGCACGCCCGCTTCGCCGCCGACGGCTCCGACTTCCTCGCGTTCCTGCGGTTGTGGGACTACCTCGCCGAGCAGCGGGAGGCCTTGTCGGGCAATCGGTTCCGTCGTCGGCTGCGCGAGGAGTTCCTGCACTACCTGCGGGTGCGCGAATGGTGGGACCTGCACGGCCAGCTGCGCCAGGCCGCACGCTCGGCCGGGATGGCGCCGACGGAGGGCGACGACGACTGGCCCGCCGCGGCCGACCGCATCCACACCGCCGTGCTCTCCGGGCTGCTCTCCCAGGTCGGCATGCTCGACCCCGTCGACGAGAAGGCCGGCAACGAGAAGGCCGGCAACGAGAAGGCCGGCAACGGGCGGGACCGCCGCGCGCAGCGGGAGTACCTCGGCGCGCGCGGGGCCAAGTTCGCGATCTGGCCCGGATCGGCGTTGGCGCGCAAGAACCCGCGCTGGGTGATGGCCGCCGAGCTCGTCGAGACCTCGCGGCTGTGGGCGCGGACCGTCGCCCCCATCAAGCCCGAGTGGATCGAGCCGCTCGCCGGACATCTCGTCAAGAAGACGCATTCCGAGCCGCACTGGTCGCGCAAGCGCGGCTCGGCCGTCGCGACCGAACGGGTGACCCTGCACGGCATCCCCGTCGTCGCGAACCGGACCGTCGACCTCGGCCGCATCGACCCCGAGCTCGCGCGCGACCTGTTCATCCGGCACGCGCTCGTCGAGGGCGACTGGGAGACGCGGCACCGGTTCTTCCGCGCCAACCGCGAGCTGCTCGACGACGCCGAGGACCTCGAGCACCGCGCCCGCCGCCGCGACCTCGTCGTCGACGAGGAGGTGCTCGTCGCGTTCTACGACGCGAGGGTCCCGTCCAAGGTCGTGTCGGGCAGGCACTTCGACGCGTGGTGGAAGCGCGAGTCGCGCCGCGACCCGCACCTGCTCGACTTCACCCCCGAGTTCCTGGCGACGTCGACCGCCGCCGAGGTCGACCGTGCCGCCTACCCGGACCACGTCGAGGCGGGCGGGCTCACCCTGCCGCTCTCCTACGCCTTCGAGCCGGGGCGCCACGACGACGGCGTGACCGTCGACGTGCCCGTCGCCGCCCTCCAGCAGATCGACCCGACGCCGTTCACCTGGCAGGTGCCGGGGCTGCGCGAGGAGCTCGTGACCGCGCTCATCAAGACACTGCCGCGCACCCTGCGTCGCCAGTTCGCGCCGGCGCCCGACCACGCCCGCGCCGTGCTGGCCCGACTGCAGGTCGGCGACGAGCCCCTGCTCGACGGGCTGGAACGCGAGCTGGGTCGCATGCGCGGCATCACGATCCCGCGCGACGCCTGGGAGCTCGACCGCCTCCCCGACCACCTCACCGTCACTTTCCGGGTGATCGACGAGAACGGCGCCGAGCTGGCCCGGGGTACCGACCTCGACGCGCTGCGCGACCGATTGGCCCCCAAGGTCCGCGAGGAGATCGCCGCCGCGGGCGCCGGCGTCGAACGGACCGGACTGACGACGTGGTCGATCGGCGACCTGCCTCGCGAGCTGGCGATCCGCCGGGGGCGCAACGTCGTCACCGGGTATCCGGGGCTCGTCGACCGCGGCGCGAGCGTCGACGTCCGGGTCTTCGCGACCGTCGCCGAGCGCGACGCCGCGCACCGCCGCGGGCTGCGCCGGCTGCTGCTGTCGGAGACCCCGTCACCGGTGCGGCAGGTGACCCGCGAGCTCGACAACGCCGCCAGGCTCACGCTGTCGCGCAACCCCCACGGCAGCGTCCCCGCGCTGCTCGACGACTGCGTCACCGCCGCCGCCGACCACCTGGTCGCCCGCGCCGGCGGACCCGTCTTCGACGAGGCCGGGTACGACCGGCTCCGGACCATCCTGCGGGCCCATCTGGCCGGGACGACGGTCAAGACCCTCGACGCGGTCCGCGTCGTGCTCGACCACTGGCACCGGGTGCAGGCGATGCTCGCCGACATGACCGCGCCGCCGCTCGCGGCGGGGGTGGCCGACGTCCGCGCCCAGCTGGCCGAGCTCACCGGGCCGGGGTTCGTCACGGCCGCGGGGCCCACCCGGCTGGCCGACGTGGCCCGCTATGTCCAGGGCATCGCGGTGCGGCTGGAGAAGCTGCGCGTCGACCCCGCCCGCGACGCCGCCTGGACCGCCGAGGTCCGGGTGGTCGCCGACGAGTACGACGCCGACCTCGCCGGCCTCCCCGCGGGCACCGACCCGCCGCCCGAGCTGCAGGAGGTGCGCTGGATGATCGAGGAGCTGCGCATCTCGCTCTACGCACACCCCATGCGGACGCGCCGTCCCGTCTCGATCAAGCGCATCCAGCGCGCCCTCGACGACGTCCCCGCCTGATCCCGGCCCGGCCGTCCGCTGGGCTCGACGGGGGATCGACCCGGGTCACGCCTGCCAGGGTGCCTCCTCGCGGGCGGAGACCGCGGCCGCCACGCACACGGCGAGCAGCAGGACCAGGACGACGGCCAGCGCGAGGCGCACGGTCGCGTGCAGGACCAGCAGCGCCCCGACGGTGGCGCCGAGGAACATCGTCGCCATCACCACCAGCCGGCGCAGCCCGGACTCGGCGAACTTGTCGAGGTCGGCGGTGATGCCGATGAGCGTCATCGTCAGCAGCGTCGTCATCATGTCGGGGACGGCCATCCGACGGGCGGTGACGTTCTGCACCGCCATGGCGATCGCCGCGATCCCGACGACGATCGTCCCGGCGACGGGGCCGTCCTCGCGCAGGTGCACGAAGAGCGAGATGACCAGGCACACGCCGATGAGCAGGCTCTCCACGGCGACCGCGTTGCGCAGCAGGAGCGGCCGGCTCCGGCCCCACCGGTCGACCAGTCGGCCCGCGAGCACGGCCCCGACGACGAAGCCGGCCAGGGCGCAGGCCGAGTTGCGCAGCGAGAAGCCGGGGGCCCCGGCGATGGCGAACCCGATGAAGACGACGTTGCCGGTCATGTTCGCGACGAACACCCGGCCGAGGGCGAGGATGCTGATCGCGTCGATCAGGCCGGAGACGAACGTCAGGACGAGCAGCATGGCGGGCAACGGCCCATGACGCTCGTCCGCGAGGAAGTTGGGCCGGTCCACTGTGGCAGTGAACCAGCGGCATCACCGCGCGGACAGCCCCGCACTGTGCGAGCCTTTCCGGATGGCCGAGTACGCGCACCTGGGCGAGGCGCTGGGGACCGACTTCTTCTCGGTGCGCGAGCAGTTCACCGCCGAGCAGTGGGACCGCTTCGCGACGACCCGCACGTTCGTCGACACGGAGGTGCTGCCCGGGGTCGGGGACCTCTGGGAGCGCGCGGAGCTGCCGTGGAAGCTGATCCGCAGGCTGCCCGAGCTGGGGATCGTCGGGGAGGACATCCAGGGGTACGGGGCCGCGGGCATGAGCCCGACGGCGTGCGGGCTCGTCCACATGGAGCTGCACCGCGGCGACGGGTCGCTCGGGACGTTCCTCGGCGTGCACGCGGGCCTGGCGATGCAGGCGATCGCGATGTGCGGGTCGGCGGAGCAGCGGGAGCGCTGGCTGCCGTCGATGTCCACGATGGACAGGATCGGGGCCTTCGCGCTGACCGAGCCCGACCACGGATCGGACTCCGTCGCGCTGGAGACCTCCGCGCGCCGCGACGGCGACCACTGGGTGCTCGACGGCCGCAAGCGCTGGATCGGCAACGCCACGATCGCGGACGTGGTCGTCGTCTGGGCCCGGGACACCGACTCCGGCGAGGTGCAGGGCTTCGTCGTCGAGACGCCCACCGAGGGATTCGCCGCCACGGCGATCACCGGGAAGCTCTCGCTGCGGTCGATCCAGCAGGCCGACATCACGCTCACCGGTGTGCGGGTGCCGGACGAGAACCGGCTCGTCGAGGCGCGCACCTTCGCCGACTGCGCCCGCGTCCTGGCCAACACCCGGGGGATCTGCGCCTGGATGGCGCTCGGCCACGCGACCGCGGGATACGACGCCGCCCTGCGCTACGCGATGGAGCGCACCCAGTTCGGCAAACCGCTCGCGTCGTTCCAGATCGTCCAGCAGCGGCTGGTGCACATGCTCGCCGACCTCACCGGGATGCAGCTGTACTGCATGCAGATCGGCCGGCTCGCCGACGCGGGACGGCTCTCGCCGACGGTCGCGGGCCTGGCCAAGATGAACAACACCCGGGCGGCCAGGCGCATCCTCTCGGAGGCGCGCGACCTGCTGGGCGGCAACGGGATTCTCCTGGAGCACCATGTGGCCCGGCACTGGGCCGACATCGAGGCCGTGCACACCTTCGAGGGGACCGAGACGATCCAGACGCTGATCGTCGGCCGGGACGTCACCGGGATCGGCGCGTTCAGCTGACGGGCAGCCCCGCGGCCTTCCACGCCTGGAAGCCGCCGTCGAGATCGGTGGCGTTGTGCAGGCCGAGGTCCTGCAGCGATGCCGCGGCGAGGCTGGAGGAGTAGCCCTCCGAGCAGAAGACGATCCACGTCACGTCGTGATCGGTGGCCTCGGGGATGCGGGCGTCGGACGCCGGGTCGAGGCGCCACTCGATGTGGTTGCGCTCGATGACGAGAGCGCCCGGGATCGCGCCCTCGGCGTCACGCTGCCACTGCGGGCGGGTGTCGACGAGGATCGCCCCCCGCTCGCGCAGGTCGGCGGCCTCCCGCGGTCCGACGCGGCGCAGCCGCGCCCGGGCGTCGGCGAGCACGTCGTCGATCGTGCGGGTCATCCCACCCCCTGGGTCGAACCGGGCTCGGTCAGCTCGGAGCGGGTGCGCCGCAGCCGCCCGCCCGTCACGTCGTAGTACGACATGGCCGTCAGGGGCGGAGAGTACGCGTGGACGCTGACGGCGGCGTCGGCCGAAGGGTTGGACACCTCGTGGACGTGCCCGAGCCCGAAGCCGACCGACCGCCCGGCGTGCAGGGTGCGGGAGCGCAGACCGCCGGTCGACGCGGCCCAGAACTCCTCGGTCAGCCGCCCGGAGACGACGGTGAGCGCACCGAGCGACCCGGCGTGGTCGTGCAGCTCGGCAGCCTGCTCGGTCGCCCAGCTGATCAGCCACACGTCGACGAAGTCGTCGCCGTGCAGCCGCCGGTACCAGCGGCGCAGCGGGTCGATCTGCACCTCGTGCAGCCCGGCGCGCACCTCGGAGGCGACGCGGCGGGTCAGCGCGGTGAGGTCGGCGAGCTCGTACCCGGCAGGGCCCGGGAGTGCGCGGGCGGGCAGGGCGGGGCCGGGGGCGTGCAGCAACACGGTCGTGCTCCAGTGCGGGAGGTCGAACGGGGGGCCGGGATCAGATCCGGCGCCGACAGCACTGGTCGAACGAGTCCGCGCGGCGGTCGCCCCAGATGGGGCCGAGGAACGCCGCGGGATTCATGCCGGGAGTTCAGCACAGCGACGACGGAGAGTGCCACCTCGTCCCAGCTCGCGGGACCGACGCGCCGCCACGGATGGGAAATGTCCGACATGACCGTCACATTCCGTGACCGGCGCCACGATCCCCCTAGGACGGGGCGACGGTGATCACCTCGTCGAGGCCGGCCAGCCGCAGGATGCGCCGCGCCGCGCTGTCCGCCGGGCTGACGACGGTCACGCCCGCACCGGCGGCCCCGCCGCGTTCGGTGAGCTCGGTCAGCAGCGCGACGCCCGCGCTGCTGACGTAGCAGTCCGCCGCGAGCTCCAGCACGAGCGGGGTTCCGGCCGAGACGCGTTCGAGCAGCTCCGACCGGACCTCCTGGACACCGGCGAGGTCCAGGTCGCCGCTCACCTCGACGTGGACGGGCCCCGCCCCGGACCGGATCCGCGGCACGGGGACCGGGGCCCGCTGCACCCGCGGCGACCAGGCGCGCCGCGCCCCGGCGCCGACCGGGACCTCGACGGGCTCCGGCGGCATCCGGAACGTCACGACGGTCCCTGCCGGGCCCGCCGCGACGTCGACGTCGCGGGCGAGCTCGCGGATGAGCGCCAGCCCCCGGCCGCGGTAGCCGGGATCGGCCGGCGGCGGGCGCCATTTCCCCTCGTCGGCGACCCGGACGGTCACGGTGGCGTCGGACGTCAGGTCGAGGTCGACCCGGACGATCCCGCCCGCGCCCGGTGGGTAGGCGTGCTCGACGGCGTTCGTCGCCGCCTCCCCCAGTGCGAGCTGCAGATCGGTGAGCGCGGCCTCGTCGACCCCGGCCTGGGCGCACCACCGCGCCACGACCCGGCGCAGCCCGGCCAGCTCCTTCGGCTCGGCCGCCAGCTCGAGGCGCAGCGGTGCCGGCAGCAGCCGGGCGAGGACCAGCGCGGTGTCGTCGGGCACGGCGCTGCCCTCGGACATGCGGTCGAGCAGCGCGTCGGCGCTGGGCTCCGGACGCGTGCCGACGAGCCCGCCGAACACCGCGGCCAGCCGGTCCATGCCGTCGTCGATGACCTCGTTGCGCCGTTCGAACAGGCCGTCCGAGCAGAGCAGGATCGTCTCGCCAGGGTCGAGCCGGTCGTCGGCCTCGACGAAGGGCGGACGGCCGAAGACGCCGAGCGGGGTGCCGCGGCCGTCCGCGAGCAGGCGCACGCCGTCGGGGCCGCTGACGAGCGGTGGCGGATGGCCGGCGCACGCGTAGCGGAGGTCGCCGGTGCGGCAGTCGATCGTCGCGCAGACGACGGTGCTCGCCATCGCGCCCTCGACCCGGCGCGCGAACAGGTCCAGCTGCTCGAGCGCGTCGGCGGGCTGCTGGCCGTTGACGAGGTTCGCGGCGAGCGCGCTGCGCAGCTGGCCCATCACCGCGGCCGCCGCCGGCCCCCGGCCCACGACGTCGCCGACGACCAGCGCGAACCGTTGGTCGCCGAGGTCGAGCACGTCGAACCAGTCGCCACCGGCCTCGGTGCCCTCCGTCCCGGGCTGGTAGCGGGTGGCCATCGCGAGCCGCTCGGTCTCGGGCAACCGCTGTGGCAGCAGGCTGCGCTGCAGCGTCACCGCGACCTCGTGCTCGGCCTGGTGCAGCCGGGCCCGCATGACGGCCTGCGCGCACTGCCCGCCCAGCGTCAGCACGAAGCTGCGCCGTTCCGGGGTGAACCGGGGCCGGTCGGCGAAGCGGAAGCCCAGCACGCCGATCGTCCGGCCGCCGACGAGCAGGGGGATCGCCGTGTGCGCGGGCCAGGGCCCCCCGACCGGGTCGACCGACCAGATCGGCTCGCCGGAGCGGACCGACGCGGCCAGCGGGTGCGCGGCGCTCGGCGAGAGGAACTCCGCGGCACCCTCGGGCCAGCCACGCCCGCTCACCGAGCGCAGGACATCGGACTCGTCGGTCAGGCAGACGACGACCGCCTCGGCCTCGAGTGCCGAGAGCCCGTGGTCGACGATCACATCGGCGACCGACTGCAGGTCGGTGGCCCGGGCGAGCGCCGTCGCGACGTCGGAGAGCCGTTCGGCGACGCGTCTGCCTTCCGTCTCGGCCACCAGCAGCGACGAGCGGTCCAGCGCCTGCGCGGCCAGCTCGGCAACTGCCGTCGCGGCCTCGCGGTCGCTCGGCGAGAAGGTGCGCGCCTCCCGGAACGCGACGGCCACCACCCCGACGTTGCGCTGACCGACCGCGAGCGGCAGCAGGCCGACGGCACCGAAGCCACCCGGCCGGCCCTCGACCAGCTGCGGCCACCGTTCCCGCACCTCGGCGGGGGTCGACAGCCAGATCGGGGCACCCGACTCGACGACGCGCGACACCGCGCCCGAGTCCGACAGCGGGACCGACGACCAGGCCCGCTGCGCCGACAACCCCCACCCCGACCGGGTGAGCACCTCCAGCCGGCCGTCGCGCAGCTCCCAGACGCCGACGACGGGGGCGCCCAGCAACGTCTCCATGTGCCGGGCGGCGATGCGCGCGACCTCGGCCGGGGTGGCGGCCGCGGACATCTCGGCGGTCGCCCGGTGTAGCAGCCCCAGCCGTTGCGCCGACGCCCGTTCGAGCTCCAGGAGCCGGGCGTTGTCGATCGCGACGCCCGCCCGGCGGCCGATCTCGGTGAAGACCTCGCGGTCGTCCTCGGTGAACGCGGGCGAGCCCTCCGCGCGGGCGACGCCGAGCAGCCCCAGCATCCCGCCGCGCGCCGTCAGCGGGACCGCGAGCACCGAGTGCATCCCGAGCCGCCGCCACATCGGCTCGGGATCGTCGTCGACGAACAGCTCGCGCGGGTCGAACACCCGGGCTTCGTGAGAGCTGAGCGTCTCGCGGCGCAGCGCGGGCGAGCTGACCAGGTCGAACAACATCGCCTCGGCGTCGCGGTGGGCGGCGGCGACGGCCGTGACGACCAGCGCGTCGTCGCTGCCGCCCTCGTGTGCCCTGGCGTGGTCGGCGAGACCCTCCGCGACGACGTAGCGGGCCAGCGCGGCGAACCGTCCGGACGCGGTGAGCTCGGCGTCGAGCGCATCGCCCAGGACGGCGTAGAGCCGGTGCCGACGCTGCTCCCGGTGCCGCTCGTCGATGTCCAGGCAGCCGCCGACGTAGCCGGTGTCGCGGTCGCCCGCCGAGATCGGGGCACCCCGGTCGAGCACCCAGCGGTAGCCGCCGTCGCGGTGCCGCAACCGGAACTCGACCTCGAACGGCGCGGCCGCCTCCACCGCGGCGGCCGTCACCGCGCGGTGGCGGGCGCGGTCCTCGGGGTGGATGCGTTCGCGCCAGTCGGCGAGCTCGGTGACCGGGTCGGTGACGCCGGTGAAGTCCAGCCAGCCACGGTTGACGAACACCCGGTGGCCGCCGGCGTCGTCGACCCAGATGAGCGCGGGCGTGGCGTCGGCGGTGGCCCGGAACTGGAGCTCGGCGGCCCGCCGGGTGCGGCCGAGGTGCAGGTGGTTGGCGACGCGGGCCAGCAGCTCCCGCGGGGAGAACGGCGTCACCAGGTAGTCGTCGGCGCCCGCGGCGAGACCCGACACGGCCGCTTCCTCGCCCGCCTGCGCCGACAGCAGCACGACGGGCAGACCCGCGGTCCGGGCGTCGGTGCGCAGCGCCCGCAGCAGCCCGATGCCGTCGGTGCCCGGGAGCGCGACGTTGGCGACGACGAGGTCCGGCGGCTCCGACAGGGCCGACTCGAGCGCCTGCTCCGCGTCGGCGACGGCGTGCACGGTCCAGCGCTCGGCGAGCAGCCGCAGCAGGTGGTCACGGGTCGCCGGGTCGCTCTCGGCGACGAGGACCCGTTCGTGGCTGCTGGGGAACGGCTCGGGCGCCGCGGGCAGCCGCACCGAGCGGCCGGACTCGCGGACGACGACGAGGACCCCGCCCACCGTGCCGTCGGTGTCGCGGACGGCGCTGTAGGCGTGGTCGCGCAGCACCTCCTCGTCGAGGCCGCCGCGACGGACCGTCACCGCGTCGTCGCGCCGTTCCCGGGCGACCCCGGTGCGCAGCACCGCCCGCAACGTCGGGCCGTAGCGGCGCCAGGCCCCGTCCGCGACGTCCTCCGCACGCCTGCCGAACACCCCCGGGTGCAGGTCGCCGAGACCGTCGGCCATCGCGTCGTTGTAGAAGACGACCAGCTCCGGGCCCCAGCAGAGGATCATCGGCTGCGGCGACGACCGGATCGTCGCGAGCGCGTGCGTCAGCGCCGCGGGCCAGGCGGACTCCGGCCCCAACGGGGTCGACGACCAGTCGGTCCGCGCGTGCAATGTCGCGACGTCGGGTAGCACGCCACTCGCCGGTGGGCCCGACGGCTCGGCCACCGGCACCTCCCTGGATGAACGACGACTGGAGAACGACGACACACCGGAGACCACAGATTGCCATCTCCCGCCGATCCCGGCACGGCGGCCCGCTCGGGCCGGGCCGGTCACCGCCGCGCGGTTCCGCCCGCGAGGACCCGCCCGGTAGGAACGACGGGATGAGCACCCAGGAGCACATCGTCGAGGGGCGCCGGGTCACGTTCCCGGTCCGCATCCGTGACGCGGCGGCGTCGGCCGCGGTGTACCCCGTGCGTGCCGACCGGGTCCGGCCGCTGGTCACCGGGACGGGTCTCGACGTCGCCGCAGCGGCCGGGCGCACCCTCGCCGTGCTCGCATTCGTGCGCTACCGCGTGAACGACCTGGGGGTGTACGACGAGGTCGGGCTCGCGGTGCCGGTCCGCCGTCGCGGGCGGCTCGGTGCCCACGTGCTGCACCTGCCCGTCACCGCGACGTTCACGATGGCCGCCGGGCGCGCCCTGTGGGGGCTGCCGAAATGGCTCGCGACCGCCGAGCTGTCGGTGGAGCCGAGCCTGACGACGTGCCGCCTCGACGCCGCGAGCGGCCGGGTCCTCGACGCGGCCCTGCGGACGTCGTCACCGCGACTGCCGTTCACCCTCCCCGCCCGCGTGACGACGCTCGCGCCCCGCGGCGACGTCGTCCTGCGCTCGGTCGCGCGCGGCACGGCGCGGGGCGTGCGGCTCGGCCACAGCGCGGGCCTGCGGATCGGCGACGGGCATCCGATGGCCGCCGACCTGCGCGCGCTCGACCTGCCCCGGCGGCCCCTGGTGACCGTCGGGATCGAGCACCTGGCGTTCGAGATGGCGCCCGCGGTCGCGCTCCCCCGCTGACCGCTACCGGTGTGCGGCCAGCCAGTCCCGCAGGTCGGCGAGGGGCCGCTCCCGCTCGGGCTCGTTGTAGATCTCGTGCCAGAGGCCCTCGTACCAGCGGACGGTCACGTCCGGGGAGCCGATGAACGTCTGCAGCCTGCGCGTGCCCTCGGGATCGGTCAGCTGGTCGGCGGTGCCGTGCTGGACGAGCACCGGCAGCCGCAGCGACCGGGACCGTTCCGGCAGTGTCGCGAACCGTCCCACCAACCGCGACGCCAGGCCCAGCGTCGGGTTGCCGTGATGGTTGAGCGGGTCCGCCTCGTAGTCGGCGACGACGGCCGGGTCCTTGCTGATCTTCGTGACGTCGATCCCCGACGGGCGGATCGTCGGCAGCACCTTCGCGACCTGCGTCAGGACCGCGACCAGCGGCTTCGGCGCCGCGTCGCTCGCCAGCGCCGGCGCCGAGAGGACGAGCCCGGCGAGCACGTCCTGGTGCTCCAGCGCATAGGACAGCGCGATCTGACCGCCCATGCTGTGCCCGAGGACGAACACCGGCAGGCCCGGCCGGCGGGCGACGACGACCTTGCGGAACGCGTCGAAGTCCGACAGCCAGTCCGCGTAGTCGTCCAGGTGCGCGCGCCGTCCGTTGGACCTGCCGTGGCCGCGGTGGTCGAGGGCGTGGACGGCCCAGCCGTCGGGCACGAGCGCGTCGACGACGTTGCCGTACCGGCCGCCGTGCTCGCCCAGCCCGTGCGAGACCAGGACGACGCCCGTCGGCTCGGCCGGCTCGGTGCCCTGCCAGAACAGCTCGACCCCGCGGGCGCCCGGCAGCCGACCCTCGACGTGCCGAGCCCCGCCCCGGCCGGTCATCCGCCCTGCCCGTCCACCGCCGCGGTCGACGGCTCGAGGGCGACGTCGTGGGTCACCGTCGTGCCCGGCTCGACCGTGACCGTCGCGGACGACGCCGTGTGCCCCGCGGCGGTGACCGCGACGGTGTAGGCGCCCGGGGCGAGGTCGCCGACGCGGTAGTCGCCCGTCGCCGCGGACTGCGTCGACTCGACGACCTCGCCCTCGTCGACCAGCACGACGTTCGCCCCGCCCAGCGGGCGGCCCGCCGCGTCGCGAACGACGCCCGCGAGCGCCGCCGACGACGCGAGCACGAGCGTCGCCTCCCCACCGTCGCCGGCGCGGACCGTCGTCACCGCGGGCTGGTGGCCCGACGCCGTCGCGATGACGACGTAGTCGCCCGGCCGCGGCGCGACGAGCTCGCCACGACCGTCGTCGCCCGCCGCAGTGGTGGCGAGGTCGTGGCCCTGGTCGTCGAGGAGCCGGACCGTCGCGCCCGCGACGGGAGCACCGTCGCGACCGGCCGTGCGGAACCGCACGGTCGCCGGGGGCACCGGCTCGTCCGGCTCCGGGAGCGGCGGGACCGGGGCCATCGGCACGTGGGGGGTCGGGGGGCCCAGCTCGACGACCGGCGCGGCACCCGGCCGCGGGTTGGGGTCGGCGAACCCGAGCGTGCGCAGCAGGGACAAGTCGACGGCCGCGTGCTCCGCGGCCCGGCTCGCCGGGTCGGCGCGGCCCCCGAACAGGGACCGCACCCCGGCCCCCGCGAGCCCGGCCGCCGCCTCGCCGGAGCCCGGGGTCGGGCCGGGAGCCGCCGAGCCGGGAGTCGCCGAGCCGGGGGCGCCGTTCACGGCCGACGTCGGCGACTCGTTCCCGGCGGGCGCGGCAACGGACGCGCCGAAGGCCGGGGCCGGCTCCCGCGTCGTGGTCGTTGCGCGGCTCTCGTTGCTCTCGGAGTCGTCGACGTCCGCCCAGTCGGCCCACCCGGCCAGGGCGTCGTCGGTGTCCGGCCGGGTCGGGGCGGGGGTGGCAGCGGCGGCGTCCGCGGCCGGGCCGGCAGACATCCGCTCGATCGCCGGGCCCGTGGCGAGGCTGGCGATCGACGCCCCGGTCGCGATGGCCGGCCCGGACGACGGGGAGACCCCGCCCGCCCGGTCGGAGCGGGTGGTGTCCGAGCGGGCTGTGACCGGACGCGCGGTGTCCGGACGGAGGGCGGCCGCGACGGCCGCGGTTCCCGTGGCGGCCGCCACGGCAGTGGTCGTCGCGGAGCCGCTCTCGGTGGTCTCCGCCGAGCTGGACCCGGCCTCGCTGGACTCGGCGGCGCTGGACTCGGCGGCGCTGGAGGCTGTGCGCGCCGGTACCGGTGCGCCGGAACCGGCGCCGCCCAGCCCGGGACCGCCGCTGCCGGAACCGTTCGCGGTCTCGCGACCGGGGGCCCGGTGCGGCTCGGGCGCGCCCGCTGCGGCTGCGGTGTCCGGCCGGCCGAGGCCGGCGGTCGCCGCGAGGCCCTCGACCCGGTCGACGGGCGCACCATCCGCGACGTCGGATACGGCTCCGACCGGACGGGCGCCGGTCACGTCGGCGCGCTCCGCATCGGCGGCGCCGGCGGACTCGGCACCGTCGGCAGCCGCGGCCCCCGGCCCCTCGGTGCTCGACGACGCGTCGACCGGCCCGTCGGTGGACGCCGTGGCCGGGCGGTCGCCGGATGCGGAGGACGGCTCCTGCTCGGATGCCTCCGTCCCGGTCGACCGCCGCCCGATGACCGCGGCAGCGGCCGCGGCCAGCCCGGCCGCGCCGGGAAGCACGATCTTCGCGACGCGGCCGGTCGTGGTCGGCGGCCCGGTCCCGGAGCCGGCAGTGCACTCAGCGGCTCCGGCGTCGGACGGCACGGGCTCCGCAGCGGCGGACGCCGCCGGAAGGTCCGGGTCCGACCGAACCGCAGCAGCACCCGCCGACGGCGGGGCAGCCGTCGCCGAACCGTCCGAGGAACCCGGCCCTGCACCGTGCTCGCCCACGCCGGGCCCGGCGGGCGGCAGCGCGGTCGCCACATCGTGCGCCGCGACGCCGCTGCCGGGGACCCCCGTCGAACCCGTAGCAGCCGGCCCGGCACCACCGGCTGCCGGCGCCGTCCGCGACGTTCCGGTACGACGGGATGCGTCCCCGGCGAGATGCCCCGCAGCACCGGCCGCGGCGATCCCGCCCACGAGCGCGGCAGCCGTCCCCGCTCCGCGCGGCGTCGGGTCGGCGGCTGCGTCGGCGCCCGGGGAGGGGCTCCCCCCGGTGACGGTCGCGCCGTCGGCGGAGCTGCCCGGCTCGCGCCAGGCCGTGGCGGACGATCCCGCCGACGTCGGCGTGTCCCGGCCGGTACCCGAGGGGCTGCGGCCGGTCTCGTCGCCGGGCTCACGCCAGGCGGCCGTCGGAGCGGGCTCGGAGCCCTTGGCCGCCAACGGTTCGGCCGCCCGGACGGTCCGCGCGACGGGGCGCGGCGCGGGCAGCTCGGACGCCGGGCCCGCCGCGCTGTGCGCGCCCGGACGGCTGCGCGTCGCGGCCGGCGCCTCCGACGCGGCGTTCTCGGTGCCGGGGCCGTCGCCGCCCCGGTCGGCCTTCTGCCGGTTCGGCGAGGCTTTCTCCCGGCCCACCGGGGCGAGCCATCGCCAGTCGGGCTGTTCGCGGTCCGGGTCCGGCACGGGCTCGGACACCGCGGGCAGGACGAGGGAGCCGTCGGGGATGCGACCCCACGGCGGGCTCACGTCGCCCGGCTCGACCGTGACCGGCTCGACGGTCTCAGAGGCACGGGCGGCGGCGGGCAGCGGCGTGACCGTCCGCGGCTCGGGCACCTGGGTGCGCGGCCGCGGGCTGGGCGCGGGCGTCGCCGCGGGGGCGGTGCCCCGACCGGCGGTCGCGGCCGTCGCGGTGTCGGCGGTGGTCTCGACGGCGGCCGTGTCCGAGGAGGCGCCCGCGGGTGCCGACGTCGGCGCAGAGGCGGGCGTGGCGTCGACGGCGCCGGCCGCGGCCTCCGGCTCCGGGACCGGGGGCGGCGCCTGCTCGGCGGTCGCGGGCTCGTCCTGGCGGTCCGCCGACTCCGCCTTGAGCCGCACGAGGTCGCCGACGGTGCGCGGCCCGTCGGAGGGGCTCTCGCCCCGCGTGGTGCGCAGCATGAAGAACGCGACCAGCCCGCCGACGACGATCACGCCCAGCAGGATCAAGCCGATCTCGGTCATCGAAAACTCTCTCCCGCCAGATCGGTCGGCACGGCCCACCCGAAGCGGCGACCGTAGCACCGCGTGCGGACCGTTTCCGCTGTGCCGCACCGTTCCGGGGACAGGTCCACGCGGTCGGGCGCGTCCCGACCGAGCCCCCGCACGGCGCGTGTCGACGGACTCGGCGACGATCGTCGCCTGCAGCCGCCGACGACGGGGCTCCGAGCCCTCTGGAGGACCACGCGTGAACCGTCCCGACGACGATCTCGCCGCCCTCGCGGCCGCCCACGGCGTCGCCACCTCCTACCGCGACGGGGAGCGCCGGGAGGTGGTCGTCGACCCGGAGGTCGTGGTGCGGGTACTGGGCCTGCTCGACGTGGACGCGACGACCCCCGCCGCCCGCCGCGCCGCGCTGGAGCGCCGGGGCGCGGTCGCGGCCCTCCCGGGGACGATCGCGATGCGTCCGGACCGCGCACGTGCCGTGCCCGGCCGGGGCACGCTCACCGACGAGTCGGGCGCCGCCCGACCCGTCGACGGCGAGCTCCCGACGGGCCTGCCGCTCGGGTACCACACCCTTGAGCTCGACGGACGTCGGTCGACCGTCGTCGTCGCCCCGCCCGCGCTCCCGGCCCCGCCGCGCACCTGGGGCTGGATGCTCCAGCTCTACGCCCTGCACTCCGCACGCTCCTGGGGCATCGGCGATCTCGGCGACCTGCGCGAGTTCGCCGACTGGACCGGCCGGGCGCACGGCGCCGACGCGGTGCTGCTCAACCCGTTGCACGCCATCACCCCCGTCCCGCCGGTGCAGCCGTCGCCGTACACCCCGTCGAGCAGGCGGTTCGTGACGCCGTTGGCGTTGCGCGTCACCGATGTCGACGCCTATGCCGCCGCCGACGCGGCCACCCGCGCGGAGGTCGACGCGTTGCGCCCGGAGACCGTCGGCGACCGCATCGCCCACGATCGGGTGTGGGCGGCCAAACGATCGGCCCTGGAGCTGCTGTGGCGCTCGACCGGCTCCCCCGGACCCGCGGACGCGGACGACGAGCTGTGGGAGTTCGCGACGTACTGCGCGCTCGCCGAGCGGTGGGGCGGACGCTGGACGCTCTGGCCGGCGGGCCTGCGCGACCCACGCGACCCACAGGTCGCCGCCGCCCGCCGCGAGCTGGCGCCGCGGGTGGCGTTCCACGCCTGGCTGCAGGAGCAGGCGTCGCGCCAGCTGGGCCGGGCCCGCGCCGCCGCCCGGGACGCGGGGATGCGGATCGGCCTCATCGGGGACCTCGCCGTCGGCTGCGATCCCGAGGGGGCCGACGGCTGGGCCCTGCAGGACGTCCTCGCTCTCGACGTGACGGTCGGCGCCCCGCCGGATGCGTTCAACCAACGCGGCCAGGCGTGGGGCCTGCCGCCGTGGCGGCCCGACCGGCTCGACGCCACGGGCTACGCCGCATACCGCAACCTGTTGCGCGCCATACTCACCCATGCCGACGGCCTGCGCATCGACCACGTCGCCGGGCTGTTCCGGCTGTGGTGGGTCCCGCCCGGTGACGGCCCGGACCGCGGTACCTACGTGCACTACGACGCCGACGCGATGCTCGCCGTGCTGACGCTGGAGGCCCACCGGGCGGGCGCGGTCGTCGTCGGCGAGGACCTGGGCACGGTCGAGCCCGAGGTCACCGAGGCCCTGCAGGAGCGCAACATGCTGGGTTCGACGGTCATGTGGTTCGCCCGCGACGAGGACGCGCCGGGGGAGCCGCTCCTGGCCCCGGGACGCTGGCCCGAGCAGGCCGTGGCGACGATCTCGACGCACGACCTGCCGACGGCCGCGGGCTTCCTGCGGGGCGAGCACGTGCGGGTCCGGGCCGACCTGGGCCTGCTCGACGACGTCGCCGCCGAGCAGGCCCGCGCCAGGGCGGACCGGGCGGAGCTCGTCGCGCTGCTCGTCGCGGAGGGTCTGCTCGAGGCCCCCGACGCCGGCGAGGACGAGATCATCGTGGCGATGCACCGGATGTTGGGGCGCAGCCGGTGTCGGCTCGCGCTCGTCTCCCCGTACGACCTCGTCGGCGAGGTCCGCCAGCCGAACCTGCCCGGCACCGTCGACGAGTACCCGAACTGGCGGCTGCCGCTGGGCTCCTCGCTGGAGGACCTGCGTCAGGACCCGCGCATCGCCGCGGTCATGCCGATCCGCGAGTGATCCACAGACTTGTCCACAAGTGGATCCGTCTGTGGACAACTCATGGGGACAACTCATGAACCCACGCGGGACGGACTCACGGCGTGAACCCGAGGGCGCTCGGCTTCCCGTCGGCGAGCGCCGCGAGGTGCGCATCCAGTGTCGTCATACCGGGCAGGTCGCGCCCCTCGGCCATGCCCGCGAGCAGCGCCGCCTCGGCCCGTTCGACCTCTTCGGCACCGGGGATGGCCGCGGCGAACCGCTGGGCCGGACCGACGACGAGCCCGTCGTCGTCACCCACCACGAGATCGCCCGCCTCGACCCGGACCCCGCCGAACGTGACCGGTTCGTCGATGCGCCCGGCGTCGAGCGTCGTCCCGGCCATCGGCGTCGTGCCCCGTGCGTAGACGGGCAGCCCGACGGCCGGGAGCCCGGCCCGGTCGCGGCAGTAGCCGTCGACGACGATCCCCGCCAACCCGCGGCGCCGCGCCTCCGTCGCGAACAGCTCGCCGGAGACGGCCCTGGTCCCGCCGTTCGTGGCGACGACGAGGACCGAACCCGGTGCGGCCGCACGGATCGCGACGAGCAGCGGCAGGTGGTCGTCGTGCGCGACGACGGTGACCGCCGGCCCCGCCAGCCGCACCCCGGGGACGAGCGGACGGATCGCGGGGTCGACGACGGCCAGTGACTTGTCGGCGTCGCACACCGACGAGACCTGCAGGGTCCGGAGCCGGTCGAGGAGGGCGGGGAGATCGGTCATGGGTTCATCGTGGTCGTACGCGGCTCACCGCGCAGCCCCCCCGACGCGTGCGGCGCGCAGCGCGCTCCGACGCATCTTCCCGGCGTCGTCGCGCAACGGTTCGTCGGTCTGCTCGTAGGTCCTGGGCTGCTTGTAGCGGGCGAGCCTGGTGGCGAGGTGCGCGCGCAGGTCGTCCTCGACGTCGGCGAGCGGGCGCGCCAGCTGCACGATCGCGTGCACGGTGTTGCCCAGGTCGTCGTCGGGCAGCCCGATCACCGCACTGCTGGTCACCGCCGGGTGCTCCGACAGCGCCGCCTCCACCTCGGCGGGGTACACGTTGGCACCACCGACGAGGATCATGTCCGACCGCCGGTCGGCGAGGTAGAGGTAGCCGTCGGCGTCGAAGTGGCCCATGTCCCCCAACGACTCCCAGCCTTCCTTCGCGCGGGCCTCCGCACCGAGGTAGCGGTACGTGGGCGCGTCGCCGTCGGGACGCATCCAGATCTCGCCCACCTCGCCGGGCGGCAGCGGCGCGCCGTCGGGGCCCCACACCTGCATCGACCCACGTTGCACCCGGCCCACCGAACCGGGCCGCGAGAGCCACTCGACGCCGTCGATCATCGCCGCGGCCTGCGACTCGGTGCCCGCGTAGAGCTCGACGGTCGTCTCCGGTCCGAACCACTCCAGCCAGGCCCGCTTGACGTGCACCGGGCACGGCGCCCCGACGTGCAGCACGGTGCGGATCGACGTCAGGTCCGCCGCCGCGCGGACCTCGTCGGGCAGCCGCAGCATCCGGCCCATCATGGTCGGCACGACGTAGAGCCACGTGACGCCGTGGCGGGCGATCATGTCGAGGGTGCCTGCGGCGTCGAACCGGCTCATGATCACGACGTGCTGCCCCTGCAGCAGGGCCATGAGCGAGAACATGAAGGGCGCGTTGTGGTACAGCGGCGCCGTGACGAGGAAGACGCCGTCGCGGTCGATCCGCAGCGACGGCGCGCGCGCCAGCACCGCCTCCGCCGTCGCCTCCTGTCCGGCGACGATGATCTTCGGACGTCCGGTGCTCCCGCCCGACGTCGGTGCCTTCCACGACGGCCCGACCACCGGAGGCAGCGGCTCGGCCGACGCCTCCGACACATCGTGGTCGACCGGCAGCCACGGCCGCCCGTCACCGGGGTCGACGCCGACGACCAGCGCCGGGTCGGCCAGCGCGACGATCGCCTCCAGCTCGCCGGCCGGGAGCTTGTGCGACACCGGCTGCGGGACCGCACCGAGCTTCCACGCCGCGACCGACGACTCCAGGTGCCGCGCCCGGTTCGCCACCGCGATCGAGACCATCGAGCCCGCGGTGACGCCTCTCGCCGCGAACGCGCGGGCCAGCCGGTTGGTCCGGTCCTCGAACTCCGCACGGGTCAGGGTCGTGTCGTCGTCGGTGACGGCGGGCGCGTCTGGGGCCTCCTCGGCCAGCCGTCGCAGCGTCTCGCCCAGTGAGGTCCGCACCCCGCCACGATCACCCATGGCCGGGGTCGTGGGCAATCACAGCGTGCCTTGACATCCGGTCGGGTGCGACGTTGTGTCGGGGCCATGTACAAGCTCATCGCCACGTGGTCGGCGCCGTCCGCGGAGCAGCACGACGAGTTCGAGACGCACTACGAGGAGGTGCACGCGCCGGCCGCAGCCGCGGTGCCGCACCTGCGCCGCATCGTCCTCACCCGGACCGCCGACGGGCTCGAGGGCGCGACGCCGGGCTTCCACCGCGTCGCCGAGATGTTCTTCGACTCGCCCGAGGCGCTGGAGGAGAGCAGCACGTCGCCGCAGTGGGCGGCCATGCGCGCCGACGCCGGGGGGATGATCGAGCGGTTCGGCGTGACCCTGACCGTCGCGCTGGGCTGGGAGTCCGAGCTCCCGGTGGGCGGCTGAGATGGACCTGCAACTGACCGGCAAGCGCGCGGTCGTCACCGGTGGGAGCAGCGGGATCGGCCTCGCGGTGGCCGACGGGCTGGCCGCCGAGGGGGTCGACGTCGCCGTCGTCGCCCGGCGCAAGGAGCCCCTCGACGCCGCTGTCGACCAGGTCGCCCGGCACCGCACCCGCGTGCTGGCCGCACCCGCCGACACGGCCGACGACGACTCCGTGCGCGGCATGGCGAAGCAGGTCCTGGACGAGCTCGGCGGTGTGGACATCCTCGTCAACGCCGCGGCCCGGCCCGCAGGCCTGATCCCGCAGCGCGAGCTCGCCGACCTCACCGACGACGACGTCCGCATCGAGCTGGAGACCAAGCTGCTCGGGTACCTCCGCTGTGCCCGCGCGCTGTCGCCGTCGATGATCGAGAGCGGCTGGGGCCGGATCGTCAACGTCTCGGGCCTCAACGCCCGCCAGTCCGTCTCCGTCGTCGGCTCGGTGCGCAACATCGCCGTGGCCGCGATGTCGTCCGCGCTGGCCGACGAGCTGGGGCCCAAGGGGATCAACGTCTCCGTCGTGCACCCCGGCATGACCGTCACCACGGGCACCGAGGAGCTCATCGCCTCCCGCGCCCGGCAGCAGGGGATCGACGAGGCGACGATGCGCGCCCGCGCCGAGGCCGGGACCCGCATCGGCCGGCTCGCGACGGCGGCCGAGGTCGCCGACGTCATCGTGTTCCTGTGCTCGCCGCGGGCCGTCGCCATCGCGGGCGACACGATCGCGGCGGGCGGTGGCGCGCGCGGCGTGACGTACTACTGATCGGGCAGGATCGGGGGATGGAGTCCACCCGCCTCGACCGGTGGCTGTGGTCCGTGCGGCTGACCAAGACCAGGTCCGACGCCGCGGCGGCCTGCCGCGGCGGACACGTGCGTGTCAACGACAAGCCGGCCAAGCCCGCGACGCCGGTCAAGGTGGGCGACCACATCCGCGCCCGGGTCAACGACCGCACCCGCATCGTCGAGGTCACCCAGGTCATCGAGAAGCGGGTCGGGGCCCCGGTCGCGGAGCAGTGTTATGTCGACAACACTCCGATCGCGCCCATTTCCGACGCCGTTCCGGTGGCTCGCCGCGACCGCGGCGCCGGACGTCCCACGAAGCGTGACCGGCGCGTCCTGGACGAGTGGCGCCGCGGCCTCAGCCCACCCTGACCGCGGGCACTCTGCGGTGACCACCAAGATGGGGTTATGTACGACGCGTTGTACCGCCATGTCCTGCGCCGGGTCCCGGCCGAGCCTGCGCACCGCGTCGGCTTCGCCCTGATCCGCGCTGCGGCCGGTCCCGCGCCGTTCGGCCGCCCGTGGGCGGCGCTGCGTGGGCCGGTCGATCCGGTGCTCGCCTCCCGGGTCATGGGCATCGACTTCCCCGCACCCCTGGGCCTCGCCGCGGGATTCGACAAGGACGGGGAGGGCGCCCGCGCCCTGTGCCGTCTCGGGTTCGGTTTCGTCGAGGTCGGGACGGTCACGGCCCGCGCCCAACCCGGCAACCCGACGCCCCGGCTGTTCCGGCTTCCCGACGACCACGCCCTGGTCAACCGCATGGGGTTCAACAACTCCGGCGCCGAGGTCGTCGCCGCGCGACTGCGCGCCCAGCGCGCCGCTCGCGGCGAGCGCGTCGTCATCGGCGTGAACATCGGCAAGAGCAAGGCGGCCGAGCCCGACGAGGCCGTCGCCGATTACACGCGCAGCGCCGAACTGCTCGGCCCGCATGCCGACTACATGGTCGTCAACGTCAGCTCGCCGAACGCGCCGGGCCTGCGCGACCTGCAGCAGGTCTCGGTGCTGCGGCCACTGTTGGCCGCGGTGCGCGAGACCCTCGACCGGGTCTGCGCCACGGTGCACGTGCCGCTGCTCGTGAAGATCACGACGGACCTCGCCTCCGAGGACATCGACGCCGTCGCCGACACCGCCCGCGAGCTGGGTCTCGACGGGGTCGTCGCCACCAACACGACGGTCTCCCGCACCGGCCTGGCCACACCCCCGGCCGTGCTCGAGCAGATCGGCGCCGGCGGCGTGTCGGGCCGCCCCCTGTCCGCGCCGGGGCTCGCCGTCGTGCGCCGGCTGCGCGAGCGCCTCGAGGGCACCTTGACGATCATCTCGGTCGGTGGCATCGAGACCGCCGAGGACGCGTACGCCCGGATCCGCGCAGGCGCCTCGCTCGTGCAGGGCTACACGGGTTTCATCTATCGCGGCCACCGCTGGCCGGTCCGGATTCATCGCGATCTCGCCCGGCTGATTCGTGCCGACGGTTTCACCTCGATCGCCGACGCCGTGGGCGCCGACGCCCGGGCCTGACCGGCCGGAGCTCTCGGGCCCGATCGCCGCCGGGCCGTAAGCAACGCGGAGAACGGCCGGCGCAGAAATAGAAATAGGCCCCAACCATCAAGGCTGGGGCCTATTCCACATTTGATGCCGGCAGTGACCTACTCTCCCACACCCTGGCGAGTGCAGTACCATCGGCGCTGGAGGGCTTAGCTTCCGGGTTCGGGATGGGACCGGGCGTTTCCCCTCCGCCATGACCACCGACAACACTATCCAAACAAAAACCCGACCCCCTCCCCACACAGGGGAGAGACCCGAGACAGAACACCAACCCACCCCACAATCAGAGCAGTTGTGTGCTCAGGGTCACACAGTGGATGCGAACAACACGTTGTGGCAAGCCCTCGGCCTA